>JANWZC010000112.1 GCA_025054975.1 Raineya sp. | reverse complement strand
TGCTTGGCAACGCCTGATTGTAATGTTGGGGGGGATAATTGTAAATTTGATTTTAGGGGTAATCATTTTCATAGCTCTTGTTTATTTCAATGGAGAAGAATATTTGCCTGCAAGTGCTGCCAAAGATGGCATTGTGGTTAATGAATATGGTAAGCAAATAGGATTGCAAACAGGGGATAAAGTTATCAATATCAACGGCAAACCTTACGAAAAATTTGTAGATTTGATAAGTCCTGACGTCCTATTAACCTCTAACGCCTATTACACCATTGAACGCAACGGCAAACAACTTCGCATAGACCTTCCTAACGACTTGATAGAGCATTTGAGTGATTTCCGTAAAAATCAAAGTTTTATTAGTCTTACGCCTCGCCAACGTAATTTTATTGTGGGTGAAATTGCTCCTAAATCTTTTGCCGAAAAAGCAGGTTTGCAAAAGGGAGATAGAATTGTAGCGGTCAATGGTGAGAAGATTACTTTCTTTGACGAACTGCAAAGTAAACTTGCTGAAAATAAATTAAAAAGTGTAGAACTCACCATTCTACGCAGCAATCAGGAAATTAAACTTGCTTGTAATGTTACGGATGAAGGGCGTATAGGATTTTTACCTATTTTCCCTGACCTTGAAAAGGCTTATGTGAGGCAAAAATATACACTTTTAGAGGCAATTCCTTTGGGAACTATCAAGGCTTTTGGAATTATTTCTGATAACATTAGAGGATTTGGAAAGATTTTCAGAGGAGAAGTTTCTTTTGCAAAATCTGTGGGTGGTCCTGTGAGTATTGGTAAAATGTTCGGTTCTCAATGGAATTGGACTCGTTTCTGGACATTAACGGGTATGCTTTCTATGGTACTGGCATTTATGAATTTTTTACCTATTCCTGCCTTAGACGGCGGACACGTGATGTTTTTACTATACGAAATGATTGCAGGCAAACCTGCTTCCGATAGAGTACAAGAAATTGCTCAACAAATAGGAATGATTTTATTATTAGGGCTTATGGTTTTTGTATTGTTTGCGGATATTTTTATGAAATAGCAAGTCATTACCTTTAACTTTGGCGTAATTTTTGCTGTGCTTCTATTAAACTAAAATTATTATGCGTATGAAAAAGGTTTTACTTTTTGTTGCTTTTCTGCTTTTGCAGAATGTTCTTTTCGCCCAATTACGTTTGCATATAGGGGCGAATACAGCCGTGAATACGTCCTTTGTTTTAGACAAAGGTTTGAGCGAAGACCCTCGCTATAATTCTAAAATGACTTACACATTCTCGCCGATTGGTTTGGCTTTCGGTGCTGACTTCAAAGGGGGATTTTCTTTGCAATTAGAAAGTATTTGGGCTAAATATGGGCAAATTTATCAAATAGTCAATGTTGCTCAGCAAGTAGTAGGTGAAAGACGTATAGACCTCACTTATATCAATTTGCCTTTATTATTGCGTTTTGTGGGAAACGTTGAAGCTCCTGTACGTTTTAATTTTATGTTGGGTCCTCAGCTTTCTTTGCTCACAATGGGTAAAGAAACTATTCAATATGCCGCAGGTACTTACAAAATTCCGCAAGGAGTAAATGAATTACCTACGGGTGTTCCACTCTCGCAAGTGCCTGGTGCTACTCAAAACCCTGATGGTACTTGGAACTTACCTGCTCAACCCGAAGTAGTAATAGCTGAAAAAGGTAGTGTAGACCCTCTCAAACGCTTCCGTGATGCTGAATTGCAACTCGCAGGAGGTATGGGGGTAGATATAAAAATCAATGATAAATGGTATGTTTCTTCGCTTATCCGTGCCAATTACAGCATCATGGATACACGCGGGCAAGATTTGTTTGATGCCGTACAAAACGGAACAACAGGCGATTTGTTCGGTAGAAGAGCTAATTTACAAATAGGTATTCAATTAGGCATACATCATTTTCTTACCTTCGGCAAATAATTTTTGGCACAAAAACCTCGTAGAAACAACTTCTATGAGGTTTTTTTTATGCTTCTACTTTGCTTTGTGCTATTACTTGACGAATTTCATCATAATCAATGCCAAAATGAGAATTGTGATAAATAACTTTTCCACTTTGTAAAACTATTACTTGTGGCGATTGATGTTCTACACCAAATTCTCCTGCAATCTGATTTGAAATTTCCCGAAAACGTAATAGGTCTAAAAAATAAACAGCTACATCTTGCATTTCGTCTTGCTTCCAATTTCTTTGCAGTTTATCCAAAGCCGCACTGCTAATAGAACAACGCGTGCTATGTTTGAAAATTATTGCCAAAGGTTTCTGCTTGATTTCGGCTAATTGAGCTAAATTTTCAAGTTTTATCCAATTCATATGTTAGGGTTTTGCTTTGAAAACGAATTTGAGCAAGTTTCGGTTCGTTTTTACTTGTAAAGCAGAAAAACACAAGGTTTTTTATGTAAATCAGGAGAGTTTTTTTGCCAAAAATTGATACTTTGAGTTTGAATAAATTCGTCAGGGGCAGTCAAGTTGCAAGCCAGACAAAGTTTAGTTTGAGGTTTGCAGATTTGCAAAATACTTTTTAGTAACTCGTTATTGCGAAAGGGAGTTTCTATGAAAATTTGCGTTTGGTGGTTTTGATAAACAGCATTTTCCAAAACTTTGATTTTTTGTAGTCTTTCGTTTTTATCAATAGGCAAGTAGCCGTGAAAGCAAAAGTTTTGTCCGTTAAAGCCTGAAGCCATCAAAGCAAGCAGAATAGATGAAGCCCCTACCAATGGCACTACTCTAATATTGTTTTCATGACACCAAGCAATCACCGCACTTCCAGGGTCGGCAATGGCAGGGCAACCCGCTTCTGAAAGTAATCCCATTTCAACACTATTTTTTAGTAGGTTAAATGCTGTTTGAAGGTCGTTTAATGAAGCATGCTTACTAATTTCAAAAAAGGAAAGTTTATCAATGGGAATATTTATTTTCAGACTGCTCAGAAAGCGTCGAGCATTGCGAGTATCCTCCACAATGAAATATTGCAAGCGACTCACAATTTCATAGACTTGTGGAGTAAGCACTTGCTTATGGGTTTCAGGAGCTAAAAGATTAGGAATAAGGTATAACATTGGTATTAAACTTCTGCTTCTTGCTCGCTTTCTTGAATGTAGTCTTCATTAGGCTTTTTTTGTCTTTGTTCGTCAAAATTCATCAGTAATGCAGGTAAAATAGTCAGGTTGGTAAGCATAGCCACCAAAAGTGTAGTAGCACTCAAAAGTCCCAAAAAGAATGTTCCCTGAAACTCCGAAAGTGTAAAAATCCCAAAACCTGCCATAAGCACTACCGAAGTATAAATCATACTAAACCCTGTTTCTTTGAGCGAAGTGATAATGGCGTGAATGTGGTCAGGGTCTTTATCCAATTGCATGCGATAATGGGCAAGAAAATGAATGGTATCATCAATAGCTATTCCTAAGATAATACTAAATAGAATCATTGTGCTGGGTTTAAGGGGTATGCCCAAAAAGCCCATAAGTCCTGCGGTAGCAATCATAGGAATAACATTAGGAATAAGAGAAATGATAATAAGTCGTAAATTTGTAAAAATCAAAGAATTAGCAAGTGCCACTAAAACTATAGCTATAAGTATGCTATTGAGCAGATTATCAATAAGATAGCGATTACTTTTAGCAAAAATAGGTACAGAACCCGTAACTTGTACTTCTACATTGGTTTTACCAAAAATTTTGTTTATGGTAGGATAAATTTGTGTTTCTAATAGCTCACGCACACGTATAGACCCCATATCTGCGGCTTTGAAGGAAATTCGCATTTTTTGCTCTAACGAATCTACAAAGAATTGAGAAAGGTTATCAGTGCCGTCAGGGCGTTGTCGTACATATTGTTGAAAAAATATCCAATTTCGGCTGTCGGGCAAGGCATAAAAATTCGTATCCCCATTGAAATATACTTGGTTAGCACTTTTAAGATATGCCACAATAGAAAGAGGTTTACCGATTTCTTTTAGTTTAGTAAGCTCTGTTTCAAGTGAATCAGCTTTCTCTATAATCCCTCGTTTGCGTAAGCCTTTGGGCTTTTTGGTATCAATCACTACTTCCAGCGGCATTACTCCTTTGAAATTTTGCTCAAAAAAACGTAAATCTGCTCTCACACCGCTACTTTCAGGTAAATCATCAACCAAATACGCCAAAGGTCTTAATTTACTCATCCCCCACAAACCCAAAACTATCACCCAAAAATTGATAGCATACACCCATTTTTTGTGTTTGAGAGCAACTTTTACGAGAAAATTCAAGAAACTTTTGATATAACGAATTTCTAAGTGTTTGGTAGTCTTTACAGAAGGAGCAGGCAGGTATGAATAAATAATTGGTACAAGACAGATGCTAATTACAAAAGTCGCTAAAATGCTCAAACTCATCACTAAACCAAACTCTGAAAGCAAATCCACATTACCAAAAGCAAACACCGCAAAACCTGCGGCAGTAGTTAGGTTGGCAATGATAGTTACCAAGCCTAATTCTCGTAGCATTTGCAAAATGGCTTGTCGTTGATTTTGGATTTTTAGATATTCTTGTTGATACTTGTTTATCAAATAAACACAATTTGGAACTGCAATTACAACCAGTAGGGGAGGTAATAAGCCTGTAAGTCCTGTAATCTGAAAACCAAACAAATGCATAACTCCCAAAGCCCAAAGCACTGCACAGGTAATCACTGCAAGCGTAACTAATAAAGGTTGCCAAGAACGGAAAAAGAAAAGTATTACCAAAGACGTAACTAACACCGAAATAGCCAAAAAAAACTGCAACTCATCTTTGACTTTGCCCGTAGTGATGCTTCTGACGTATGGCAAACCACCAAAATGTACTTTGATGCCTGTTTCTTTTTCAAATTGTTCGGCAAGTGCGATGATTTGAGGGGTAAGTTTGAGCCTTTTAGCGGAGTTGAGATAGCTTTTTTCTATGGTAATACCCAAGATGGTGGCATTATTGTTCCTATTAAAAATTTGACCTTCATAAAGTTTAATACTTCGGATTTTGACAAGCCCACTATCTAATTCTGCTTGACTGCGAGGCATTTGGGCAAAAATAGGACGTGAATAAAATCTTTTAGCAGAATCATCTTTCAAAATTTCTTTCAGTACTGCCAGGGAAAGTACCTGACGTACTCCTTCAATTTTACCTAATTTCTCGCAGAGTTGATAGTATTTTTGAAAGTAAGCTAATTCATAAATGCGTTTGTCGTTAAAACCAATGATAAAAACGTTACCATCTTCGCCGAAAGTTTGTTTGAAACGTCTAAAATTGACCATATCAGGGTCATCTTTGGGAATGACAGGGACAAATTCGTACTTCATCGTAACCTGACTTCCCCAATAAGCCATTAGTCCTGTAATACCTAAAATAATCAGCAGGATAGGCAAACGAAAACGCAAAATATACTCAACAAATCGCCCCCAGTGATTGCGTAAGCGTATATGCTTTTTGAAAAATGCTTGACTGCTATTAGACATGACTACAATGACTACAAATTTGCTCGCAAAATTTCACTAAAAGTTTGTATAACTTTCATTAAACTATCTTCTTTTAATTCTTTGAAAAATTTTTCTTTGTGTATTGCCTGATCTACTTTACGTTCTCCTAAAAGAGTAATAACTTGCAAATCTACATCAAAATGAGGCATCAAAGCGTGAGTAGAACGGCTACCGTAAATGATAGAATTAAAAATTTGAGAATAATTACCTTCTAATTGACCTTCTAATTGAAATAAAATACAATGCAAATCAGGAAAAAACTTTTTTAAAAGTGTAAAATCAAGGAGTATTCTTTTAAGCACAGCATTTTCCGTATAGGCTTTACATTCAATTGCCATTACGAATTTATCTTTAATATAGGTATGTACATCAACTTTGAGATTATAGTGAAAATCCTCAGTATTTTCTTTTATCCAAGATTTGACTTCTTTGTCTTTAAGACGATAAATGTACTCTTCGTTTAGAGGAACTTTTACAACTTTTTTATCAAAGGAAATACTTTTAGGATTTCCACCTATTAACCGCCAACTTAATTCAATGAGTTTTTTACACGTATTTTCAACAAAACCTCCCTTTTCCGCCCTAATTAAACCTCCATATGCTCTGAAGGCTGTTTTACGAGCCTTTTTATCTAAGCTCCTGATAATCAGATTATATTCATCTATGATTTTTTGTAATTCTTGTTTGATTTCAGTAGAGGTCATATAATTTTAGAATAATTGACTTTCAATTCTTTTTTTGGCTGTATTGCAATATTCTTGCGAAATATCTATTCCGATGAATTTCCTATTCAACATTTTGGCAACTGCTGTAGTAGTTCCTACTCCATTGAAAGGGTCTAAAATAATATCATTTTGGTAGCTAAATAATTTCAGAACTCTATAAACAAGTTCTTCGGGAAACATAGCAGGATGTCCATATTCTTTCATTTTTCTTTCGGGAGCAATACTCCATTTTGCATAAACCCATTTCTTGAAATCTTCTCCTGAAATGTCAATATTTTCTGCTTTTCCTTCTTTTTTAAGTGTTCCTTTGGCAAAAATTTCTAAAAACTCCCAAGTGTATTTAAGGTACGGATTGCTTGGGCTTTTCCAACTTCCCCAAGCCGTGTATTTGCAGTTGTAATTATTTTTTTCCCATAAAATTTCTCCTTTCCAGATGAGTTTCTTGTCTATGAAAAATTTGCTAATAAGATGATGAGTAGGAATATAATCAGAAAATAGTGGTTGCACGTTTACAATTATTCTACCTCCGAACTTTAATATTCTCACACATTCATCAAAAATTTTGAAGAGTTTGTCAAAATAAAGATGCCAGTGATGGTCATCTTCATTCTGAGCATACTCCAAGCCAAAATTGTAAGGAGGAGAAGTAAAAATTATATCAATACAATTATCAGGAAATTTTTTCAAAACCACTTCACTATCTCCACAAATAATTTGATTTTCAAATTCTTGTGGCAAAGATTGATTTTGGGTTGAAAAGTTATGATTTTGGGCGTAAAAATAGGTTTCTCGTTTTTGTTCTTTGTGTTCTCTATTTTTTACTTTTCTTTCACTATTGTAATTGATGTAAATTCTTTTGCCTGCCTTCAATCCATAACTCCTAATAGAAGCAATAGCTTCAACGATGCTTTCTAAATATTTAAATTGGTGAGCATTGCCATTCTTGGAATTCAATAAACTTTGTATGTCTTGCTGAAAATTTTGAAAGTTTAGCTGTCTGATGTGAGTGATAATTAAATTATCTTTCACCTCAAAAAATAAATCTTCTTTGGGATATTTAGTAGAAAGCCACTCTAAAGCACTCAAATCTGAATTTTGAGTTTCAATAGGAACTTCTACCAGCTTGAATAACATATCTTCCATAACAAACTTCAAATACTCAACACAATAAGTTCAAAACGGCGATTCATGGCACGTCCTTCTTCGGTATCGTTGGAGGCAATAGGACGAGTAGGTCCATATCCTTTGGAAACAAAACGTTTTGAAGGAATTTTTTTGGCTACTAGGTAGTCATGAACAGCTTGAGCCCTTTTGCGAGAAAGTTCCATGTTGTATTTGAGCGTGCCCTTGTTATCGGTATGAGCCGCAATTTCTATGCGTACTGTGGGGTTATCTTTGAGCATTTTGGTAATTCTATCCAATTCCCGTTTAGATTGTGCATTTAGCTCCCAACTATTGTAAGCAAAAGTAATGTTGTATAATGGAATTTTTGCCCCTACTTTCAAGGTATGTAGTTTTGCCGAGAGTTTCTGCCTTTTTTTTGGATTGATAGAGTTAGAATAAAAAATATACTCTTTGGGGTTTTTTACTTCTAATTCATATTCATCGTCTTCTCGCAAACGAACTTTGTATTTACCCTTTTTGCCATCTTTGGGTTCAAGATTGATAACTTCATTGCGATTTTTATTCATGAGAGTTACCCCAAAAGGCAGTTCTTCACCTGTTTCCATATCTGTAATATCAATTTCAAAAGGAACACGTTTCGGTTGCATTTCTACCTGCATGCGTGTGAGTGTGTCCTTAAAAAAATTAAGCGTAATTAGCGTATCTTCATAACGAGGAGCAGAAAAACGCATCGTATAAATGCGATTTTTCAGGAAAACTACCTCAAAGCCATTAGTGGAGTTATTTGAATAAATAATGTTTGATTTTTGAACATCTTTCACTTCTGCACTAACTTGTAAAGGTGTTTTTTCATCAGCTTCAACAATATTCACTTTGAAGCGAATACTTAAAACATCCAAATTGTAGGTTTCACTTTCATTTTCCAATGAGCCACTTAAACGTTTTTTTTGTCCCCAAAGTGTTTGCGAAAACATTACGAAAAAAAATAACAAAATGGCAGAGATGTATTTCATAATGAAGCAGTTTTTATTTCGAATATATCAAAAATGCTTGAAGTTTTGCATTAAGTAATTTTTCACGTAATCTTTAATGCCCTCCTCCAATGAAGTAAAAGGCTTTGTGTAGCCTATACTTTTGAGTTTTCGCATATTAGCTTCGGTAAAATATTGATATTTGTCCCGAATATCCAAAGGGGTATCAATGAATTTAATTTGAGGTTCTTTACCAACAGCTTTGAAAGTGTTTTTCGCTAAATCTAAAAAAGTACGAGCCTTTCCTGTTCCTAGATTGTAAATTCCTGAATTTTTGCGATGTTTCATCAAAAACATACAAACTTCTAATACATCTTTGATGTAGATAAAATCACGTTTTTGATGTCCGTCAATGTAATCGGGGTTATGGGAACGGAAAAGCGTAACCGTGCCTGTATCCTGAATTTGCTTGAAAGCGTGAAAAACCACCGATGCCATTCTTCCCTTGTGGTACTCGTTAGGACCATACACATTAAAAAACTTCAAACCTGCCCAAAAGAAAGGTTTTTGAGCTTGTGCCAAAGCCCAAATATCAAAATCTTGCTTGGATTGCCCATAAGGATTGAGCGGTTTAAGATATTTGATTTTAGTTTCGTCATCGTCGTAGCCCAATTCGCCTAATCCATACGTTGCCGCTGAAGAAGCATACACCAAAGGCAAATTATGTTCCACGCAAGCCTGCCACACTTTTTTGGAATACTCCAAATT
>JANWZC010000111.1 GCA_025054975.1 Raineya sp. | reverse complement strand
AATTTGGGACTTTCATTCTTGCAACTTCCTCCTTATTTTGAACTCAAACATTTGCCCATTTTAGAGGATTTTTTAGCTACTTTCCCCCAAGATATTCCTTTGGCAATAGAATTTCGGCATGCTTCGTGGTTCAAGGGGGATAATTTTGAAAGAGCCGCTCAAATTTTAGAAAAATACAACAAAAGCACCGTTATTACCGATGTAGCAGGTAGGAGAGATGTCTTACATCAACGTATTACTAATCAGGCTCTTATGGTGCGTTTTGTGGGCAACGGCTTACACCCTACCGACTACACCCGCCTTGATGAATGGATTAACCAAATTGCAGAATGGAAAAAAATGGGCTTACAAAAACTCTATTTCTTTTTGCACGAACCCGATAACATTTTAGCTCCCGAAATTGCACTTTATTTCATAGAAAAACTTAACTTGACTTGCCAAACGAATTTGCCTTTACCCAAATTTGTAGGCAGAGAAATTCAAATGAAACTTTTTTGATAAGAAAAATACTCTAAATTTTTACCGATATGCGAGAAATAATTATTTTCCTCGTTTTGAGCCTACAAGTTACTTGGGTGTTGGGGCAATTTAGCCAAAAGCAAAAAGACGATTTGAAAAATTTACTTGACTATCCAGCGGTGAATTATACTATTAACTTAAATTTCAGTGTAACAGACTATGCCACACCGCTATATTCCTGTTCGGTGCTTGGGAAACTCTCTGATGAAGCATTGCAACAAAAATTGCAAAATAACTACAAAGATGCTCCTATTTACGGCGAAATGTCTTATCGTTTCTACAAAAAAGGAAATAGAAGCGAAGCGGAAAAGTATTTCAATCAGGCTTTGCCACTTTTTGCCAAATGGCAGACAGAAGAGCCACAAAACATACTTGCCTATTTTTACGAAATAGATTACTTGTGGAGCGTAGAGAGCTATAAAATATTAGAAAGCGTTTTGCAAGAAATTCTCCAAAAATTTCCTAACGAAAAAGCAGTATATGCCAAAAACTTTGAATTTCAGCTATTTTTGAAAAATGATTTACAAACTTCCCAAACCCATTTAGAAGCCTTTGAAAAGCAGGTAGATGCCAATGACCTACATTTATTAAACTACAAAAAAAGTTTGGGGTTATACACGTTCATTATGAGTATGCGAGAGAATCCCGAAAAAACACTTCTATCAGACTTTTCCTTTGCCGAAAGAGCTTTCAAAGCTAATCCTAAATCTTTGGGTCATGAACATTTTTATTACTATTGTGTAACTTTTAGGAGCTATGAAAATCTTATGAAGCGTGCTTCTCAAAAGCAAAATTCAGCTAACATCAAGGAGCTAATTAAGGAAAGTGATAAAAATCAGATTAAACTTTTGAAAAATGCAGAAAAGTTTTTCTTAAAAAACCTGAGTAAAGCCTCTGAAAGTCAAAAAGTGTATATGCTCAGCAATTTGGCATCAGTTTATGTTTTTCTAGGAAAGTTCAAAGAAGCTGTTAATTATTTTGAGCAGGCTTGGCAGAAAGAAAAAAAAGAAGATTATTTTGAAGGGATTATACAAGCGAATGGTTTTGCAGGAGCTTGGGATAAAGCAGAAAAGTATTTAATAGAAGCATTGAAAGAAAATCCTCAAAACTTAAAGTATTTGGTAACTCTTGTAGGTCTTTATGATAGAAGAATACCCAATCCCGAACTTTTAAGAAAATATATCGCTGAAATTGAGCAAATTGGAACATCTAATGAATTGCGTAGCAAAACACTTGCTGTTTGGAACATCAAGCAGAATAATTTGACAAGAGCCGAATTTTATCTTGATTTGCTCGGTGAAGAGGACTTTGAAACTTTATTTTACAAAATGACTTTGGCAGTTTTGCAAGATAAGTCCCAAGAGGCAAAATCTTATTACGAAAAACTTGTGCAAAAAGATAAGGATGATAAATATTTGCTGGAAGCTAAAAAAATCTTGAATTTTTAGAAAAAATTATGCTCAACAATACTGAATTTAGAAAATTAGCTCATCAAATTGCTGATTGGATAGCGGATTATTGGGAAAATGTAGAACATTATCCTGTGAAATCGCAGGTGAAGCCTCGTGAAATTTACGAAGCATTGCCCGAAGAAATGCCCACAGGTAGCGAGGATTTTTCGGCAATTTGGCAAGATTTTCAGCAGATTATTCTCAAAGGAATTACACATTGGCAAAGTCCGAATTTTTTTGCTTATTTTCCTGCCAATGCCAGTTATGAGTCGGTTTTAGCAGAAATGCTCACTGCTTCGCTTGCGGCTCAATGTATGATTTGGGAAACCAGCCCCGCCGCCGCCGAATTAGAAGAAAAAATGATGAATTGGCTCAAAAAAGCCTGTGGCTTGCCTGAAACGTGGAGCGGAGTAATTCAAGATACAGCTTCTTCGGCTACGCTTTGTGCATTGCTTTCGGCAAGAGAAAAATTTTCCAACTTTCAAATCAACGAAAAAGGTTTTGAAGGTTTTACGAATTTACGTGTGTATGCGTCTGTGCAAACGCACTCTTCCATTGAAAAAGATGTCAAGATTGCAGGAATTGGCAAAGAAAACCTAATACAAGTGCCTTGTGATGAACATTTTGCCATTCGCACTGATTTGCTTGAAAAACTTATTGAAGCCGATTTGCAAAATGGCAAAAAACCGCTTTGTATAGTAGCTACACTCGGTACAACGAGTTCTACGGCTTTTGATGATTTGGAAAAACTTGGTGAGATTGCTCAAAAATACAATATTTGGCTTCATGTAGATGCTGCTTACGCAGGAACAGCCTTTCTTTTGCCTGAATTTAGGCATTATTTGAAAGGCATTGAAAAAGCGGATAGTTATGTTTTCAATCCGCATAAGTGGATGTTTGTTAATTTTGATTGTTCGGCATATTTTGTAAAAGAAAAAGAATGGCTTATCCGAACTTTTGAAATTTTACCTGAATACTTGAAAACTCAAAATGATACTCTTGTCAATAATTATCGTGATTGGGGCATACCTTTGGGCAGACGTTTTAGGGCATTGAAACTTTGGTTTGTGATGCGAAGTTGGGGCTTACGTGGCTTACAGAAGCGTCTGCGTGAGCATATTCAACTTGCCCAAGACCTTGCTCGCAAGATTTCTGCTCACCCTGATTTTGAAATTTTAGCTCCCGTCAGTTTGAATTTAATTTGTTTTCGCTACAAACCCCGTAGCATTACAGATGAAAATTCCTTAAATCTTTTGAACGAGAAACTTTTGCAAATGCTCAATGCCACAGGAAAAGTGTATTTGAGCCACACCAAACTCAATGGCAAATATACTTTGCGAATGGTGATTGCTCAGACGTATGTATTGCAAAAACACGTTACTCACGCTTGGGAACTTATTCAACAGGTAGCAAAGCAATTGCAAGAAGTTTATTTGTACGAATGAATAATTTCTGTAGAGAAAGTTATAAACCTCCTTTTGGGTTGTTGAGTGTGGTGTTTCTATTTTTAAGGAGACGTGTGTTATATTGCAAATCTTGCATAAATATAAATTCTAAAAAATACCACCCTCAATCCCTTATCAAAGAAGATTTATGTGTCTGATATTCAAATTTTTAATACTTGGTTGCTGAGTATGCTCAACTTTACTCAGTAACGAAAACCGAAGCATCAAGCAGGGGCAAAAAGGTAAAATTATACGTAAATTATTGAAATATTGACAATATTAAGCCACATAAACACCTATAAATCAAAACTTTAACACTACAACTCACTTTGTATTATACCACCCAATATCTTATCTTTGTTTCTGCTTACAAATACTGCACTATTTTTAGAACTTTTTTAAGTTTATCCATGTTTGTAGTCTTGAAAAAAATTTACAACTATGCAAGCTATAAAGGGTAATCTTTCCATTCATACCGATAACATTTTTCCCATTATCAAGAAGTTCCTCTACGCTGACCACGAGATATTTTTACGTGAGCTTGTTTCTAATGGCGTTGATGCTTGTCAGAAACTTAAAGCGTTGAGTTCGTTGGGCGAATTTACAGGCGAACTCGGCGACTTAAAAGTTCAAATAAGTGTAAGTAAAGATGCTAAAACTATCACTATCAACGATACAGGTATCGGCATGACTGCCGAAGAGATTGATAGGTACATCAATCAGATTGCTTTCTCAGGGGCGACCGAGTTTGTACAGAAATATCAAGACAAAATTGCCGATGCTCGTAACCAAATTATCGGAAATTTTGGATTGGGCTTTTATTCGGCATTTATGGTGGCTAAAAAAGTGGAAATTATCACCAAATCTTACAAAACAGAAGCCCCTGCCGCTCGTTGGGTCTGCGAGGGTAATACCGAATTTACTATTGAACCTGCCGAAAAACTACAACGAGGTACAACCGTTATTTTGCATATTGCCGAAGATAGTGAGGAATTTTTAGATAAATGGCGTTTGAGAGAAATTTTAGACAAATATGCACGCTTTTTGCCTATACCTGTAGAGTTAGAAGGGGAGCAAATCAATGAAACTAAGCCACTATGGACTATCTCGCCCAACGAACTTAAAGATGAGGATTATCTGAAATTTTACAAGGAACTTTATCCGCTTGCCGAAGATCCTCTTTTCTGGATTCATCTCAATGTAGATTATCCGTTCAATTTGACAGGTATTTTGTACTTCCCAAAAATCAAAAACACTTTGGAAGTACAAAAAAACAAAATTCAACTTTATTCAAGGCAGGTGTTTATTACCGATGAAGTTAGCGATATTGTACCTGAATTTTTAATGCTTTTGCATGGAATCATTGACTCACCTGACATTCCGCTTAATGTTTCTCGTAGTTATTTGCAATCTGATAGTAATGTCAAGAAAATCAATACTTACATTACCAAAAAAGTTGCTGATAAACTCACCGAACTTTTCCGCAACGACCGCAAAACCTTCGAAGAAAAATGGGAAAGCATAGGGCTTTTCGTAAAATATGGCATGCTCACCGATGAAAAATTTTACGAAAAAGCTGATAAATTTTGCTTGATTAAAAATATTGAAGGCAAATTCTTTACCATAGATGAGTATAAAGCACACACCCAAGCCAATCAGACTGATAAGCACGGTAATTTAGTTTGGCTCTATACTAATGACAAAGAAAAACAATTCACTTACATTGACTCTGCCCGCAAACGTAGTTATGATGTACTTGCTTTTGACGGCATTTTGGACAATGCCTTTGGCGAAATGTTGGAACGTAAGCAAGAAAAACTACAAGTTCGCAGAGTAGATGCTGATGTGATTGATAAACTTATTGCCAAAGAAAATCAGCATGCTTCTGCTCTTACCAAAAATGAAGAGGAGAAAATCCAAGAAATTTTCAAGAAAGTAATTGGCAACGATAAAATCACCGTACAAGTACAAGGATTAGCTCCTGACGAAATGCCTGTCCTTATCACTTTACCTGAATATTTACGCCGCATGCAAGAAATGAGCCGTCTGCAAGGTTGGTCTTGGGCTTTGAATGAAAATAACTTCAATGTTACTATCAATGGCAATCATGCCTTGATAAACAAAATTTTGCAGGAAAAAAATGAAGAGGCTCAAATAAATTTAGCATCTCATCTGTACGATTTGGCTCAGCTTTCACAAGGGATTTTGGCAGGGGAAAAATTAAGTAAATTTATTCGGAAAAGTATTGAGTTTTTGGCATAACATCACATGGACGCAAATGATTTGCGTCCATGTTTGTTTCATTAAGCTAATTCAATTTTACGCATATCCAAGGCTACGCCGATAGTTTTTTTGTTTTTATCTAAAATGGTGTTGAGGGCGAGTTCATAGATGTCATCAAGAAAGGTGATATTTATCTTAAATTTTTCCCCTGCTAAGGCTCTATCTAAAAGTTTTTTCCAATTTTCCCATTCTGAAGCAGGAACGTACTTTTCAAAACTTTCATCAAGTTTTAATTGCTTATTGGTTTTTTCTTGAATAGTTTTTTCAAAGGCTTCGTTGAATACTACCAAATTATATTTGGTATCCAAGGCGAAAACGCAGTCATCCAAATTATTGATTAAGGCACGGAGGTCGGCTTCTTTTTCTTCCATTTCCCGCTGAATTTTCATCATTTGTTCTTGATTTCTTTTGATTTCAGTGATGTCTTTGGCAAAGACCGTAACCCCCTGCACATTATCGCTATCATCAAGAATAGGGTTATAAGTTACAAGGAGGGCAATCTCTTCACCTTTTGAACCTACATAATGCTCTTCCATACGAACTTTCTCCCCTGCCAAAGCTCTATCGTAAGGATCTTTGAGGCGGTGATAACTTCTTTCAGGGAAAGTATCTAAAATGTTTGTACCGATATCTACCTCACGTCCCATTTGTCGGAATACTTGTTGGAGGTTATCGTTGATAATGGTAACAAAATAATGCTTATCAATAGCTAAAATTCTTTCGTCTGTATTATTGATAAGAGCAGTAAGGTTTTCTTGTTGTATTTTGGTACGAAGCTGAATTTCTTGCATTTGTTTTTCGGCTTCTTTTCTCTGGGTAATATCTTCGGCAACCATTAAGATTTTAGTAGTATTGCCGTTGAGGTCAAAAATGGGGTTAAAACTACCCTGTAACCACACGGTATCACCATTTTTGTTTTTATACTCATACTCCCCTGTTCTGAACTTACCTGCTTTAAGTTCTCGCCACATAATTTTGTATTCATCGCTTTCCGATTCTTCTAAAAGCAAGAGAGTGTTGTAATGTTTGGCAAAAAGTTCCTCTTTGGTATAACCGAAAGTTTGTAAAGCAAGTTGATTAGCGTCAATAATGAAGCCTTGCAAATCAAACTCAAAAACAATAGAAGAGCGGCGTAAGGCTTCTACTTGTCCTTGATAGTCAAGTTCACGTTTTTTCTCTTCAGTAACATCAAAAGCTAAACAAGTAACTTTGTAGAAAGTACCAGTTTCATCGGGGATAGGCACATAAGTAGCTCTAATCCAGATTTCTGTTCCGTCACGTGCTATGCGTTTGTATTCACCCATTTGGGTTTTACCTGCTCGCAAATTATCCCAAAAACGTAAATATTCCTCGCTATATGAACTTTGTGTATCTAAAAATATACGATGATTTTTCCCTTTAATGTCTGTAATTTTGTACTTAAATTTAGCCAAGAACAAGCTGTTCGCTGAAAGTAATCTACCTTCCATATCGTATTCTGCCTCCAAGAGTGTTGTACCAATAGCATACGACTGCGATTTCAAAGCCTGCTGATTGCGTCTCATTTCTTCTTGGGTGCTTTGAAGTTGAAGCAGACTTTGCTTCATTTCTTGTTCCTTAGAAGCAAGCTGTAAAGTAGTATTTCTTTGTTCTTCCAACAATAAGCGAGTGCGTTCATTTACTCTTACATTAGTGATAGTAGAAGCAATGTTATTTGCTAAACGTTCAATAAATTCTATCTTGTAAGGTTCGAACTTACGAAAAGTAGTGAGTTCTATCATTCCTACTAAAACTTCATTAAGTTTGAGCGGTACAATCAGAACATTATTAGGCTTAGCTGCTCCCAAACCCGAAACAATATCTGAATAATCATCAGGAACGTCGTCTATGAAAACTGTTTCTTTATCAATCAGAACTTGCCCAATTACGCCTTCATGTCGGTAAATTTTTTGTTTCAAGAATTTTTGCTGTCCGAAAGCATAAGCAGCAACTATTTCGGCATAAGTAGTCTCTTCGTTTTCCTCATCATCTCTGCTTACAATATACATGCATCCTTGTGCGGCTTCTACGTAATTAACAAGTTCGGAAATGATATTAGCCGAAAGTTTTTGTAGGTTATCGTTATCTTTTCTCAAAATTTCCACAAATTTTGTTAGCCCTGTATTGCTCCATTCGCGGTTTTTTTCGCTTTGAGCAACGTTAATCATACGCTCACGCATATCCAGCAAAGCCCCTGCTAAACTTTCTTTTTCTAATTCAGCATAATTATCTATGCCTTTATATTGAGCATTTAAGTTGCCTCTGCCTATGTTTTGGATAAAATCTGTGGCATTCTCTAAGCTACCTACAATTTTATTGATGGCTCGTACCACCGAACCTACTTCATTGTTGAACTCGTATTCAATAGGCTTGCTGCTATATCCTTCGGCAATCTCTTCGGCTGCTTCAGCAATGATAGTAAGTGGTTTCAATACAACATCTTTAACTACAAAAAATGCACCTACAATAGCCCCCGCATTGATAAGCGTAAGAATGAGAATAATTAAGTCTGCATTTTGCCGTTTTTTATCTAACACTATCAGAAACTCTCTCACTAATTGTTCGTTGAGCAAAAGCATTTCAGAGGATTTGCGTTTGAGATAGTCAATTGCTTTGAGTACAACAGGATTAGTAATTTGTTTTTCTTCAAAGCCCATTTCAGCAAGTTTTTCAAGTTCAATGTCTAATTTTATTTCCTGCTTTGCCTCCTGACGAACTGAAATTTTAGTAGGTTCAGCCACTACAATACTTGCCGTATCCTGATAGCTCTGCCAAAGTTTTTCTACTCTTTTGATAGTAGGTAGCATTTCTTTATCAGCTTTTTCATCAATAGTGATTTCTCGGTTATCCACCGTGATAGTGCCTCCGTCCCGCAAGGCTCTTAAAATTCGGGCATGTTCAGCAATATGTTCGCGTAGAATTACTTTCATATTCTCGTTGCCTTCTACAACTTTTTGAGCATCTAATACGATGAGTTGCGAAAGCGTGCGATTTCGCCCTGCAATATCTACCAAATATTGCCCTTGCTCAATGGCATTGAAAAAGTAGCTTGTCAGAACATAGTTGAGGACAAGAATTATCAAAAATACCCCTAAAAGTAAAAAGAGGCTATTGCGGATAATAGGATTGTAATGCCGTTGGTTGCTCATGGCTGTAATACGTTTGATTGGAAATCAGGCTTTCTTTCATCTAAAAACTTATCTATGCTCATATTGAGCCAAGCCAAAGCGTTCAGACCAAGAATTTTCTCTTTGGTAGCCTCACTCAAATCAGGCATACTTTCTACGAGTTTGCCTGGTTCAAGCTCGCCCAAAGGAAAAGGGTAGTCTGTGCCGAGAACAATTTTATCCTCACCAATTACTTTCAAGATAAGCCGCATAGCTTCGGGGTCATGCACTAATGAATCCACGTAAAATCT
>JANWZC010000110.1 GCA_025054975.1 Raineya sp. | reverse complement strand
GAGGTCTGCTCCCCCTCTCCTTCGGAGGGGTTGGGGGGTAAGGTCTGCTCCCCTCTCCTTTGGAGAGGGGTTAGGGGGTAAGGTCTGTCCCCCTCTCCTTTGGAGGGGTTGGGGGGTGAGGTCTGCTCCTCTCTCCTTTGGGGAGAAGTTGAGGGTGAGATTTGTTTCCCCCTCTCCTTTGGAGAGGGGGTTAGGGGGTGAGGTCTGCTCTCCTCTCCTTTGGAGTTGGGGGGTGAGGTTACTCCACCTCCACGCAAAATAAACTATCATCAGGCTATACACCCCCACAACCAAACCCACAATTATCAACACAATAATCATCAAAGGTTACGCAATTTGAGTTCTTTGAGAAAATCAGAAAGGGCTTTTTGATAGGTTTTGCCGTCTTTTTCTTTGATTTGTTGCAGATTTTTTTTCAACGTTATGATTTTTTTCTGTTCGGAGGTAGTTTTTTCGTAAAGCATTTGTGTATGTCGAAAGGGGTAGGTTTCATCTTTCAGCGAATTGAAAAATAGGATGGGTTTATCTATTTGTGTAATGTAGTCCTTTATATTGAGCCAATCAGGTGTTATCCAATTCACCTTTATGACAGGAAACAAATCTTGTAGATAGCTTTGCAAAGACATAAAACCATTTTCCACAACTACTCCTGCTACATTCATTTCATTAGCCAAACGAATAACAGGATAAGTTCCTACTCCTTCGCCGTAGAACAAAACTCTTTCAGAAGGCACTTCTAATTTATCTATCAAATAGTTGTAAGCTACTAATGCCGTTTGATACAATTTTTCAGGATTTTCAATTTGTGCTTGTTCATTACGTATGTAGTTAGGCACTATTACATTCATTCCTAAATAGTTCCAAACCCGATAACGCCAAAGATTTTTTTCAGAATAGTAAAGTTTATCAGTATTTTGCAAGTACAAAAGCCAAATATTGTTCTGCGATTTACTCGGAATGATACACGCTTCTACATTTCCATAGTCGGTGGATAGAGCAATTTTTTCGTAATCTAATCCAAATTGCTTCATTTTTTCGGAGAAAAAATAAGTGGGAGTTTCCAAAATTTTAGGAAAAGCAAAAGCATGGAAGTTATTTTTTAGCCAAAAATAAGTGGCTGTATAAGCTAATAAAAGCACCACAACAAAAATGATGACAATTTTTTGTCTTAAATTTTTCAAAATGAATTCTATTTTTGGGTTTTGGGC
This sequence comes from Raineya sp., assembly GCA_025054975.1. GTDB lineage: Bacteria > Bacteroidota > Bacteroidia > Cytophagales > Thermonemataceae > Raineya. The sequence continues at coordinate 8,007 of JANWZC010000110.1, read as the reverse complement.
GAAGTTATGAAATTTTTTGCGTAAATTGCGAAAATTTTTTATCAAGACCCAAAAACAAGTTCTATGCTCATTGTTGAAAACACTTATATTTCTGATGATATTGCTGAATACTATTTTCAATGTGATTTAGAGCGTTGTAAGGGAGTTTGTTGTGAAGCAGGAGATTTGGGAGCTCCTTTGGAAGAGAATGAATTACCCATTATTGAGCAAATTTTTGAAAAAGTAAAGCCTTTTATGTCTGAAAAAGGTAGAGAAATTGCAGAAAAACAAGGTTTGTATATTTTGGATAGCGATGGGGATTTTTCAACTACCACCGTTGAGGGTAAAGAATGCGTTTTTGCCATTCGTAATGAAAAAGGATATTGGAGTTGTAGCATTGAAAAAGCCTACCAAATGGGAGAAATTGATTTTCAAAAGCCTATTTCTTGTCATTTGTATCCTATACGCATAACTAAATACGATGCTTACGAGGCTTTGAATTATCATCAATGGGAAGTTTGCTCTCCTGCTTGTGTGCTGGGACAAAGAAGACAAGTGCGTGTATTTGAATTTCTCAAAGAACCTCTCATTCGCAAGTATGGCAAAGACTGGTACACAAAATTAGAGCAAGAAGTAACTGAATGGGAAAAAAGGCGTATTTTACGTTAGCTATGGCTTGATTTTTGTTAGCAAGTGTGTGTTTCGGAATGAACTATGAAAAATTTTTGGATAATTTGCTTGTTTTTATTGCTTCTGACTGCTTGTAAGCACTATCATAACATTACGGCTCATTACAATGCTTATTTTTTGGCAAAAGAAAAGATGTTAGAAGCCGAAAAACGCATTTTTAGCAGTCGTAAGGATAATTACAATCGCATTTTGTATGTCATACCTTTGTTAGATACCAATATGCTCAAAGGCATGAAGGCTGATTTTGATGATTGTATCAAAAAAGCCGCCTATGCCATTGAACGCCACGAAATTAGCAACTGGACAGATGACTCTTATCTTTTGGTGGGTAAAGCTCGTTTTTACAATCGTGAATTTTCTGATGCTATCACCACATTTAAGTACATCAACGGCACCTCGCAAGATAAAATAATGCAAGAAAAAGCTCTTATTGAGTTAATGCGTACTTACATAGAAATCAATCAATGGAATGATGCGGATGTAGTGAAAAATTACTTGCGAAAAATAGAGGTGAGTCCAAAGAATTTGGAGCAATATTACTTGGTGCAGGCTCATTTGTACCGACTTCGCAAAGATTATGAACGCACTGCCAAAAGTTTAGAACTTGCCATTCCCGAAATGAAAAAGGGCGAAAAAAAGGCTCGCATACTTTTCCTGCAAGGACAACTCTATCAAAAACTCAAAAATGATAAAAAAGCTTTTGAAAATTATGCCAAAGTGCTAAAAAACAAACCTCCTTACGAGTTAGAATTGCAGGCAAATTTGGCTATGCTTCTTACGGGCGACTCGGCAAAAGTCTTTTCTGCTAAAACGCAACGTAAATTAGAAAAAATGGTCAAAGACTTCAAAAATCAAGAGTTTTTAGACGAGATTTATTACGATTTGGCAATGTTGGAACTCAAACGCAACGACTTGCGTAAAGCTGTTGATTTACTGAAAAAATCTGCCCAAGCCAAAGGCTCTGGAGGGCAAAAACCTTATACATTCTTGCGTTTAGCTGAAATTCATTTTGATAAGCTCCGTGATTACGAAACTGCCAAACTCTACTACGATAGTACTATGGCACTTTTGCCCAAAGATGAAGAAGGCTATGAAAAAATTGCCAAACGTTACGAGGTGCTTGATGAGTTCATTAAATACTTACGAATTGTGCAATTAGAAGATAGTTTGCAACGTATGGCAAAAATGTCTGAAAATGAGTTGGATAGTTATTTGGAGGCAAGCATTAGCCGACAAGTAAAAGCAGAAAAAGAATTGCAAAAAGCCCGTGAAAAAGCCCAAAAACAAGCCGAAGCTGAAAAAGAATTGCTGGGCAAAGGTACTTTACAAGAAGAAAAAAGCCGACAAAATAGCGAGTGGTACTTTGATAATCCTACACAAGTAGAAGCAGGCAAGCGTGAGTTCCGTCAGAAGTGGGGGAATCGTCCTTTGGCGGATAATTGGCGTATTTTGAGTCGTATTTCCAATGAAGTTGATGAAAATGCTCCCAAAGAAGCTACTACTGCCCGAGAGCAAGCCATTTTAGAACAAGAACAAATTCGTGAGGAAGTCAATAATCGTAAAAGAGCTATAAAATCGCAAATTCCACGTACTGCTGAGGAGTTGCAAAAATCCTTAAAACGTTGGGAAAATGCTTCATTGAATTTAGCTAAACTCTATCACTTTCAACTTGATGAATTTGCTGATGCCGAAAAAACTTATTGGAGCATTCCACAACGCATTCCCAACTCTGAAATTGAAGCAGAAGTTTATTACTTGTTGTATTTGCTGTACAATCAACAAAAAAATACTGCCAAAGCCCAAGAAATGCGAAACTTGATTTACCAAAAATATCCTAACTCCGTTTATGCCAAATTGATAGAAAATCCGAACTACTTGGCTGAAAGTCAAGCCCAAAACGAAGCCGCTCAAAAAGAATATGCCGAAATCTACCAAAATCTTTACGAGCAACGCAAATATCCCGAAACTATTAAGGCATTAGAGGAATTGCAAAAGAAATACCCCGAAAACTCCATTCCTGATAAAATTGAAGCCTTGAAAATCATTGCGAATGCTCGTATTCACAAAAAACAAGAAAAATTAGCCGAAGATTTGGAAACCTTTTTCAGAAAGTACCCCGATAGCAAAATGATTCAGTATTTCAAAAAACTTGGTGAGGCTCGTGAAACAAGATAAAAATTACCACCTGAATTTAACTTTTGCCATTACCCAACGCCCTTGAAGCAGTTGCATGGAATTTTGAACAGAAATATTAGAAGGTGTAAGTTGCTGTAAGCTATCGTTATCGAACAAGTTGTAAATTTCAAGTCCCCATTGTACTTTTTTCAGTTGCCAAGTAAGTTCAGCATCAAAGAAGTACAAAGATTGTTGGACTTGCTGAGTGCGAAAATCCAACTTTTCTGCTGAGAGTACTCCATTAAACTTTTTATTCCAACCCTGAAAAAAGCCTGAAACCCGATAAGTGATAGTCCAATTTTGTGTATCTTCTCTGAGTAAATCATTGCTAATAATGCTATACATAACTTGGGCGTATGCTTCTACATTGAAAAAACCATTGAAAAGACTACGATATTGCAGTTTGCTGAATAAAGACCTAAAAATATTCTCGTTTAGCTCAAAATTATTGACCTGATTGTTATATCGCTGATAGGTTACAGCATTTTGCCACTTAAAGCCCGAAAGCCAAGAATGTACATACTTATCTATGGAAATACTCAAATTGAGCATTTCATTTCGAGGGAAAATTCGGTTTTCGGTGAGAGTAAAATCTTGTTGAATGCCACTGGCAGTGCCGTAGTAATTACTTTGCCGATTGTACGAGCCAAACAAAGAAATATTTTGCAAACGAGTTAGGTCTTCTAAACTCCAAATAACATTGAACCGATGAGTAGGTACAAACTCAATCAGTTCTGCACCTCTTCTGAAATTCCTGTAACCTACAATCCAATAACCATTCAGAATTTGTTGTAAAGCAGGATTTTGCCAAGTAAAACTATATGAAGTTTGTGTAATTACTTTTTTGAACTTCCAAGCCAAAGTTAAGGAAGGTTCTAAAAACGAAACTTGATTTTTCTTGTCTGCCAGTCCTATCCATTTATGCCTCCAAGCCCATTCCGTAGAAATAGTGTTGTATTGAGTAGGTGAATAGGACGTAGATACTTTCCAAGCATTTTCGGCGGTTTGCAAGGAAACGTTATTCAGATATTCAGGCGAGTTCAACTCTAATTGAGTATTGTAGAGTTGGTACAAAATTTTCGTGAAACCTTCAACTTGCTGAAAGTTATTTTCCGTAGAAAATCCATATTGCCAACGCTTTAATAACTTTTCTATGAATTTGCCTTGAAGTTGTAAAGTATTGCCGGGCAGACGATTAGTTTGCAATATTGCCTCTGTGTTGCTATCCAATCCAAAGAAATCATTGAAACGTCTTGTGTTGAAAAGTTGATTTCCTTCTATTTTCTGATTTGCCCAGTGTAGGTTCATTAGTACAGCTTTATTCTCGCTAACCCGATAGCTGTATTTGAGTTCATTTTCTATAAGTCGATTGGTTTCGGTAGAAATTTCCTGCAAAGGCTCGGAACGAGGAGAAGTGGTTATATTGTAGGTGAGAGCATTTTCATACTTTCTTTGCAAAAAAGTAACCTGAAAATTATTTTCCCAACGAGCTTTTTCATTAGGCGTGTGGAGCAGATGTAAAGAAATTGCATGTTGAATAGGTTTCAAAGTAGCTTGCTGATTTTCTTGTAATGTGAAACTATTTTCACTCAGACCGAAAGTAGTAAATGAATTTCTAAAAAGTTGGTTGCGGTCTGTGTAAAACTGATAAATCAACCGATAGGTTAGTTTGTCGTGCAATTTGCCAAAATAAGTAAAGTTACTGAACAGGAGATTATTCAAATTAGAGCGTTGTTCTAAATTTTGTAGCCAATTAAAACGTAAAGGTATTCCTGTGAAAGAAGGTATGAAAAAATTTTTTTCTGATTTGGAAAGACTTGCCAAGTTAATTTCACTCAAAGAACTGACACTCTTGGAAAGACTAAAAGGTGAAGTTCCTATATTATTTCCTTGCACGAGCCAAACCCATTTTTTCTTACTTTGCAGTTGAAAGGTATTGTTGTGCAGATACCATTTTTCCTGAATACCTGCTCCGAGAGTAGTTTCTCCGAAGGGACGACTTTTTTTGTCTTTGAGCGTAATGTTAAGGACTGTCTCCTTGCTACTTGCTAAACCTTTCAAATTAGGACTATCCACATAATTATCAATGCCTTGAATTTCTTTTACCATGTCGGCGGAAATGTTTTTCGTTCCTATTTTGTAGTCTTTGTCAAAAACATTATCGCCTTCTATCAGGAGTTTTTGAATTTGCTTACCTTTGAAAAACACATCACCTTCTTCATTCACGGTAATGCCTGGGAGTTTTTTTAGTACGTCTTCCAAGTTTCTTTCATTGCCACTACGGAAATGGTCGGCTTGGTAAATGGTAGTATCTCCTTTTTGTTGGATTACAGGAATTTTGGTAGTAATGGTAATTTCCTGAATGGTGTTATCGTCTTTGAGTATAATCTGAAAGTATTTTTCTTGCTCATTAGGCTCAATAAACTGCTCAAAAGGTTTGTAGCCCACCATACGTACCGCAAGTGTATAACCTTCGGAATTGGTAAGAGAGATAATTTCAAAAAAGCCATTTTCGTTTGTGCTTGTAAATTTAAGAATACCTTTCTTGTCGCCTGCATAGAGAATTACCTGTGCTCCTGCAATGACATTTTGCAAGCTATCTTTTACGTTGCCTTTTATTCTAATTTCTTGCGAATAAAGCTGATGTATTGTTGCAAAAGCAAACAACAAAACTCTACAAATTTTCATAGCAATATGATAGAGATTAGAAAGGTAAAAGGAAGTAGCCGTTAATTACAAACGACTACTCATTTTCTTGAAAAATTTATACAATTTGGGTGGCTCAATCCTCTAAATCTTCAAGTTCAAGTTTCATTTTTGAGTCTCCAAGCGTTATACCTTTGGATTTGTAATAGTTTTTTCTCTTGTTATGCTCTTCTTGGTACTTGTTTTTGAACTCTTCCCAAGTAAGCACAGGATAGCCTGTTGTTAGAAGTTTATTTTCTACTTTGAAGTTTTCAGTTTGCAGTTCAACTTTTTGAGCCACAAATTTTACCTCGCCTTTTTCGTCTTGGGCTTCAAGGATAAGTCCGGGCAAGCCCCAAAGTTTCCAAGGTCCATCGGAAATAGGTATTTCAGGACAAAACCAAGCAATGTAAGTTCTACCTCTAAAAGGTTTAGAAATTGCCTTAAAACATTCATATCCTTCAATTTTCTTTTTCTCTTGGGTAATTTGCCAAGCAAAGTCAGGTAGTTTTTCTTTGACAACCAAAGGCTGAGCCTCAACTTCAACATCGCCACCATTCACCGCCGCCTCAATGCCTTTAATAGTTATGAAAAAATTAGGTGAGTAAAGTTCTTTTTTCTTGAAATCCTTGAATAAACTGAATTTATCCTTGAACCAATCTTCTTTACGGATGTTTTTCGTTGGAACGCGAATGTTTTTCTTAATTACTTCGTTACCTTGCTCATTGATTTCTCTGCCTACTTCCTTTTCTTCTCTTGTTTCTTTGGGACTTTGCTTGGGTTCATCAGATTGTATCCCCTTCATATCTGCCATAGAGCAATCATTATCCCAAAATAGAGTTATCATTCTTTGGCTTGTATTTGTACTCGTATTCATAGCTTGCAAATAAACTATCTTTCCCTTTTTGATTTTGGCTTGTGAAAAAATAGAAAAAGGGAGAAAAATGAGTAGTAGGAAAATGAAATTCTTTTTCATGGTCTTACAGTTTTTTTATTTATCTTACAAGGAAGGGAAGCCAATAATTTCACTTGAGATTATTGGCTTCTCTTTTTATTTTAGCAACCTATCTCTATAACTATCGTTACAGGAACTGACAAGGTAAATGAGATTTCTATACCACCTATTGATATGGTAATTGGAATTTCCAATACTGCCTCAACTATTATTACAACACAATTTTTTGATGAGGCTTCTGTTTTTATCTTTTTCAATTCTTGGCTCACTATTTTAACAGAATTTTCATCCTTAATGTTGTAATTGGAAACAGCGTATTCTGTTACCAAATGTTTTACCTTTTCTTGCGAATAAAGCGGAACTGCTACTGAATTCGCAAAAGCATCAATTCCTGCTACTAGCATTAACGCTACAAGCAAAGAAAAAATTGCACGTTTTATAAATTTTTACATTTTTAGGGTTAAACCATTGTTTTAGATTAAATTTAGAGTTAGTACAAATCTTACCAATGCCGGCTATTTGTAAGATTGTTGATGCAAATAAAAAAAAAAAAAAAGTAATAAGTCAAGAAAAAAGTAATTTTTTTAAGTGAATTTGTTCAAAATTTAGACAAAAAGAATGTTTGCGGAAAGAAATTTAACAGGTATTAGCCTCGGGCATACTTCACTTACCCCAAAAGGTAGTTGAAGTATGCACGGCAACAAAGATTGAAATCCCCAAGAAAAAAAGGGTGGTGTTTCTAATTGTATGATAATTTTGTAAAAAAGGCAAAAGGGCATAATTTTGCGATTATGTGCGAAGTAATCCAAAGTTTAAGATTCCCTCATTGCCTTGTCGTAAAGGTAGTAAAAAAACAGCAAGAAATCCAATCGCCAGCAAAATTACAAGTGTAAATCTTGTAGAAAGCAGTTCCAAACCCAGTATTTCTATAATGCTTGTAACCCTGCTATTCAGGAACTTATGAAACGTATGTTACTACGAGGTAGTAGCATTAGAGACATCGCAAAGGTACTTTTAGTGAGTGTGGGTGCTGTATTGCAACTGATTGTAAGATAGGGCAAAGAGGTGCAGGTAAAACCTCGCAAAAAACATTACAAAACAGTACAGATAGGTGAGCTTTGGAGTTTTGTAGGAAAAAAAGAAAAGAAAGCATGCAATATTGTATGCGTATTGCAGTGAAAGCAAAGAAATTTTAGTTACTACTATATGGGAAAGCAGAATAAAACTAGAATCAGAGACTTGCTCAAAAGATTACAAGGGATTAGTATAGATTTTTTTGCTGCGGATGGTTGGAAGGGTTTTGCAGATTTGTTACCTTACTTTCAACATCTTGTGGGCAAGAAATATACCAAAGGCATAGAGGGCAGGAATGCTTGGTTCAGCAGGAGGGTGAGTAGATTATTCAGGCGTGCCACCACTTTTTCTAAAAAAGTCATTTATACTGGTATTATACTCAATGGAAAGAGGTTTTGGATTTAGGGACATGAAAATTCCAAGAAATTAGTGTCTCTAATTCCTGCTGG
>JANWZC010000010.1 GCA_025054975.1 Raineya sp. | reverse complement strand
GGCATTTCGGTTGCTCGTCATGCCCTGCTCCATAAAGACGAATACATACAAAATCCGCAGAAAGCCATTGCAGAAATTGAAAGTCGTTTTTCGTATCCTTTCATTTGCAAACCTGCTGATGATGGTTGCAGTTCGGCAGTCAAGAAAATTCGCAATCGTGAGCAACTGCAAGCCTACATTGAACAAACTTTCCGAGAACAAGAAACTTTCTTACCACAAGCTACGCAAATACTGCAACTGAAAGCAGGCGAGGAATTTCCCCAAAGAGATTATTTCTTGATTGAGGAACTTATCACACAGGGCGAGGCAGTGCATTTTTTGGAGATTACAGGAGGTATGCTTACCCATCGCTTGCCTGATGGTTCTCGGCATTATGAAGTTTTTGAGCCTTCTGAAACGCTTGCTATTGGTGATGTACTAACTTTGGAGGAAAAGTTTTTAGCAGGTGAAGGGCAAAATATTACTCCTGCTCGTTTTGCGAAAGACCCCACAGAACAACAACGCATTTCAGCAGAAGTTAAAAAGACTTTACAAAAAACAGCCGAAATTCTAAATGTAGAGGGTTATTGTCGTATAGATGCTTTTGTACGCATATACACTAATGGCAGAGTGGAAACTATTATCATTGAAGTAAATTCTTTGCCCGGCATGACACCCGCCACTTGCATTTTCCACCAAGCCGCTCTCAACGGCTACAAACCTTATCAGTTTATTGATAAAATTTTGGAGTATGGGAAAAGTCGTTGATTTTCAAGAGGTTTCTTTGCGTACTTTTCAAAATCAAACTTTCAAGGGCATTCCTTTGGAAAGTCGTAGGTATATTGGCAATAAATTCAAACTTTCTGACTGGATTTTTAATCTTATTCAACAAAATACACAAAATTGCAAGAGTTTCTTGGATATTTTTGCAGGTACAGGCGTTATGAGTAAAAAGGCTTTGCCTTATTACGAAAAAATCATCATCAATGATATTTTACATTCTAATTACTTGATTTACAAGGCTTTTTTTAGCAGTGCAGACTGGAATTTTGAAAAAGTTAATGACTTACTTCAATACTACAACCAACTTAATCCTGCTGAATTACCTGAAAACTACTTTTCAGAACATTTTGGTAATAAATTTTTTGACTACCCAAATGCTAAACTCATTGGTTATATTAGAGAAGATTTAGAAGCCCGCAAAAATCAACTCAATGAAAAAGAATTTGCAATCTTGCTTGCCACACTTATCTACAACATAGATAAAATCGCTAACACCGTAGGACATTTTGATGCTTACATTAAGAAAAAGGAAATTCCTTATCAAAAGTTAGAATTGCGTTTAATTGAACAATGTACGCATCCTAATTTAGAAATTTATTGCCAAAATGCCAATGATTTAGCTCGTTCCGTAGAAGCGGATATTGCCTATGTAGATCCACCCTATAATTCTCGTCAATATAATCGCTTTTATCATGTGTATGAAAATTTAGCCGAATGGAAAAAACCTCCACTTTTCGGAATAGCACTCAAACCAAAAGCCGAGAATAATAGTGTCTATTGTACCACCAAAGCTAAATCTGCTTTTGAAGATTTGATAAAAAATCTGAAAGTTCGTTATATTGCAGTTTCGTACAACAATACTTATAGTTCTAAAAGCAGTTCTTCTGCTAATAAAATTCAACTTAATGAAATCTATGAAATTTTAAGCCAAAAAGGTGAAACGAAAGTTTTTGAAAAACCCTACAAATTTTTCAATGCAGGCAAGACAGAATTTGAAAACCATAAAGAATTTTTGTTTATTTCCCGAGTCTATTAAGCCAATTATTCGTTCTCCTTTGTTTTACGTAGGAGATAAATTTAAGTTGCTTAAAGAAATTCTAAAACATTTTCCTACGCAAATAGCAACTTTCGTTGAGCCTTTTGTAGGAGGTGGTTCTGTATTTTTGAACGTAGAAGCCCAGAAATTTCTGCTTAATGATATAGATAGCTACATTATTGCATTACATCAATTTCTTTGCAGTCAGGCAGAAAATCCGCAATTTTTCTTTGAAAATCTTGAAAATCTTATTCAGAAATATGGCTTTTCGTATTCTTATCAAAAAGACGTTGTTCCTGAAAAACTTAAAAAACTTTATCCTAAAACTTATTACGCCCATTACAACAAGAAAGCCTATCAAGCCCTAAAAAGCGACTTCAACCAAAGCTCACAAAAAGATATGTTGCAGTTGTATTTGCTTTTGATTTATGGCTTCAATAGGATGTTACGTTTCAATACCAAAGGTGAATTTAACTTACCTGTGGGCAATGTAGATTTTAATGAAAACGTATGGCAAGCTCTCAACGATTATTTTGAAGTAATACAGCAAAAAGAAATTCAGTGGTTCAATTTAGATTATCAAGATTTTTTGGCTCAAATTTCGCTTTCCCCTGCGGATTTCCTCTATTTTGACCCCCCATATCTGATAACTTTTAGCGAGTACAATAAGCTTTGGGGTGAAATCCAAGAAAAAAATCTCATAAAAACCCTTAACGACCTTCATCAAAGAGGCTTGCGGTTTGCTGTTTCTAATGTGGTTTCGTACAAGGGTAGAGAAAATACCATTTTCAAAGAATGGGCAAAAAACTTTAAGATTATTCCTATCAAGAGCAATTACATCAGCTACCACGATAATAGCATAAAGCAGTTTGAAGAAGTTTTAGTATGCAATTATGAGAAGTCATCAAGCTAAATACAAGCCTTTACTTTTTACCACTACACTTCGTAATCCTGAACGTTTGAAGGATTTTTTGAGCGTATTAGCAGAGTACGAAAACGAAAATCTAACCGATTCGCTTACTGAAAAAATTGCCAAAGAACTTATCCGAAAAGGTTTATATCAGCCTACACGCGTGAGCGAAGACATACGCAAGAAATGGCAAAATTCAGAAGAATTAACACTACAAGAAGCCGAGAGGGTTCTCGCTGAAAATCCCCAAAAGCATAAAGAAGCAGGATTTGCAAAAGGTTGGGCTTCAAGGTTTGATACTTGGTTCAAGTTTGCAAAAGAACTAGGCTTGGTATATTATGCACCAAGCAAAAAAATTATTTTTTCTGAAAGTGGTAAAATGCTTTTGGAAAGAGAAAAACCTACCAATGAAATACTTGTTTTTGCCAATGCTTTTGCTAAATATCAACGAAATAACCCTTTTCGCAAGGTCTTAAACCAAAATAGACCTTTGATTTTACTTTTACAAACCATTCTGTTACTCAAAAATGACAAAGAAACCGCACAAACAGGTATCAGTCGTAAAGAAATTCTTTTGCTACTTTGCTGGAAAAATGATAATGCCCATGAATTATATCTTGAAATCAAGAAGTTACGGAAAAATTATGGCTATCTACCCAGCAATGAAGTAATTTTAGAGTTGTGTGAAAGCCTTTTAGATAAAATCAAACGAGATGAAAAATCTATTATCAATGATTACACTGATGAATTTATCCGTAAGATGCGTTTGACAGGCTTAATTACTTTGCGAGGTGCTGGCAGATTTATTGACATAAATACTTATGAGCAAAAGGTAATTGACTATCTCCTGCAAAATTATTCACAGCAAATTCATTTCAACAGCGAAAAACAATATTTTGAATATCTTGGCTCAACAGACAAGGCTTTATTTGAAAAATTTAGTTTTTACGAAAAAAAAGCTCAAACCCATGCTCCGAAACTTACGCAATGGCTCAATTATTTTTCTTGGGAGGTCATCCGTGCAGAAATGCTTTTATTAGCTCAAAATAAAAGTTCTAAACACGAAATCTTGCGTTATATTGAAAGTGCTTTGCGGTTGGAATTTCTAACAGCCTTATCTCTACTGAAAAAAATTCCAAATTTAGAGATTAAACCTAATTTTCTCACCGATGATGAAGGGTTACCGACTTGTTTTGCACCTGCTAATACACCTGATATAGAATGTTATGAAAACCACAATCCAATACTTATAGAAGTAACTTTGCTAACAGGGGTTACACAACACATTCGGGAAAGTTATTCGGTGCAAAGGCATTTAGAAAGTTTTTTAGAGAAAAATCCTAATACTTGTAGTGTGTTTATTTCTCCCAAAGCCCATATAGACACTTGTCGTCATGCCGCTTATGTTAAATTTCAGTATGGTTATGAAATCCGCATCTTGAACATAGATTTATTTTTAACCCAACTTGAAAATTGTCAGACATTACATGAAGTAGCTTTCAGTAAAAGTAGTTGTGAAAATTTGTAGATATGCAAGGCATAGTTATTCGCTCCACAGGGGCTTGGTACGAAGTGAGAAATCCTGATAAAAGTGTGGTTTCGTGCAGATTGCGAGGTAAGTTCAAACTGCAAGACCTCAAAGTAACTAATCCCATTGCCGTAGGCGATAAGGTAATTTGGGAATGGGAAAAAGACCAAAAAACAGGCATAATTACAGAAATTTTGCCTCGTGAAAATTATATTATTCGCAAGTCGGTGCATAAAACGGCACATGCCCACCTGATAGCCACCAACCTTGACCAAGCCATCATAATAGCTACATTAGTAGCTCCTCGTACTTCTTTTGGCTTTATAGATAGATTTTTAGTTTCGGCAGAGGCTTTTCGGATACCTGCGGTAATTGTTTTCAATAAAGCAGACCTACTGGACAAAGAAGCTTTACAATATCAAGCTGAAATTATGCAAGTGTATGCCGAAATTGGTTATACTTGCCTGCAAACTTCTGTAATTACACGAGAAGGAGTCAGCGAATTTGAAAAAATCCTGCATAACAAAGTTTCTTTGCTTTCGGGGCATTCGGGAGTAGGTAAATCTAGCCTTATCAATGCCATTAACCCTGCTCTCAACCTGAAAACAGGAGAAATTTCTACTTTTTCGCTAAAAGGCAAACACACTACTACCTTTGCCGAAATGTTTGAAATCGCTGAAAATACCTTTATCATTGATACACCGGGCATTAAGGAATTGGGACTTGCCGAGATTGAAGAGAACGAAATTTCTCACTATTTCCCTGAAATGCGAAAATATTTGGGAGAATGTAAATTTGGGGCTTCGTGTATGCATACACATGAGACAGGTTGTAAGGTTTTAGAAGCCTTAGAAAATGGCGAAATTGCTCTTTTTCGCTACGAAAGCTATTTGAGTATGCTTGCAGATGAAGATAATAGAAGATGAAATTTGCAAATTCTAAATTTCTCGTTATTTTTGAAAAAATATCATTTCAGGTGTGAAAAAGTGTTTTTTGCTTATTCTCAGTTATTTGGTTATTGCTTGCAGTTTTTCTCAAAAAAATAATTTTCCTCGTACTGAAATGCGTGCCGTGTGGATAACTACGGTCGCTAATATTGATTTTCCTTCTCGTAAAGGGCTTTCCGCCGAAGAGCAAAAAAAAGAGTTTATTCAAATTTTGGATAGATGTAAGCAACTCAATTTTAATACCGTGATAGTGCAGGTACGTCCTGCGGCGGATGCTTTGTATGAAAGTAGTTTTGAGCCTTGGTCAGAAGTATTACAGGGCAAACAAGGTATTTCACCGGGCTATGACCCTTTGGCTTTTATGCTTGAAGAAAGTAAAAAACGAATGTTGGAGTTTCATGCTTGGGTAAATCCGTTTAGGGCAGTAGCAAATATCAATTACAGCAATATTCACCCTGAACATATCACACGCAAACGTCCTGAATGGTTTTTTCGTTATGGCGAAAGACTATATTTCAACCCTGGTATTCCCGAAGTACGTGAGTATCTGCTCAATGTGATTTTAGAAATTGTCAGAAAATACGATATTGATGGCTTACATTTTGACGACTACTTCTATCCCTACCCTATTCCTGGTGAAAAAATCAATGACGACAATACCTACGATAAATTTGGCAAAGATTTCACTAATATTGAAGATTGGCGTAGAAATAACATTGATTTATTCATTCAAGCAGTTTCAGATAGTTTGAAAATCATTAAACCGAAGTTGAAATTTGGCATTAGCCCCGCAGGTGGCTGGCGAAATCAAAACAAAGATAAAAGAGGTTCTGCTACACTTCTGGGGCAACCCGCTTATGATAACGTATTTGCTGACACTCGCAAGTGGTTAGAAAAAGGTTGGGTTGATTATCTTGCTCCTCAAATGTATTGGACAATAGCCTCTTCACAAGCCTCTTACAAAGTACTTGCTGAATGGTGGAATGAAAATCATTTTGCAAGGCACATCTATGGCGGACATGCCCTTTTCAAACTCGCTAACCCCGAAGAGAAAGACAACTGGAATGATAATCAGGAAATCATTAGGCAAATTCGCTTAAATCGTTCTCTAAAAAACATCAAGGGTAGTATGTTTTTTTCGCTCAAACACCTGCTTCGTAACCCTCTGAAAATTTGCGATAGCCTTCAAAAATCTGTTTTCAAATATCCTGCTCTTGTACCTGCAATGCCATGGAAAGATTCCATTCCTCCCTTACCTCCCGATAGTTTGCGTGCTAATACTTTTCACAATAACATACTACTTTATTGGCAAACTCCTGCTCCTGCCTCTGATGGCGAACAGCCTGCTTATTATGTGGTTTTTCGCTTTCAAAATGAAATGGAAATGGACTTTGAAGATGCTTCTAAAATTGTAGCTATCTTGCGAGAAAATTACTACTTGGACAAAGATTTAGAAAACAACAGACGTTTCATTTACATAGTAAAGTCTTTTGATAGACTGCATAATGAAAGCAAACAATACGCCAAAGTAGTAGTTGCTACCGTTAAGAAACTTACAATGGCTTCTCCTATCCGAGAAGGAAAGATTGAGGAGGAGTAAAAAAGCCCAAAATTGAAGTTAGTGACAAAAATTTCGGATTTTGCTTATAATTTAAGAGTTGGCACAGTTGCCTTTATGATGCTCATGTATATGCATTATTTGTAGGATTTTCCCAATTTTATTTGCAAAACCTTTCATTTTTCAGTATAAAAGGTGAGTCGCAACTCACCTTTTTTTACACAAAACAGAGTTGTTCCTGATGTAGCTCCTTATCACTATCTCCCTCTTCAGCAGAGGTCATGAAATTATCGTCTAAATCGGGACGAATTGCTACTACTAAGGCTTCGCTGTACGCCTGATTTTGTACCAAAGTATCTATGCCACCGAATAAAATAGTAGGGCATTTGTGGGCTTTAACTAAATTTTCCATAGCGGTAACATTTTAAGGTGAAACAAAAAACCTGAACTTTGGTGGTTCAGGTTTGCTTTATGGTAATGAAATTTAATATTCCTACATTCAGCAAATCCCTGAACCCAAGGGCGAACCAAAAGGGTTAAACACTTTGCACTTTAAGGTTAGACAAATAGTTTTCACGATATTTTTATAGCTTTTTTGCATTGATATTTTCTTTTTTGGCAATCTTGCAAATTTTGTTTCAAAAAAACAAATTTTTCTAAAAATTTTTTTATAAAAATTCCTACTTTTGTAGAAACAAAGATTATGCCAAATACTTGGGATTATTTAGATATTTTAGAAGCCGAAGCTATTTACATCTTACGCGAAGTTGCAGGGCAATTCCAAAGACCTGCTCTGCTTTTTTCAGGAGGTAAGGACTCTATCACTCTCGTACATCTTACTCGCAAAGCCTTTCACCCTGCTCCTTTCCCTTTTCCTTTGTTGCATATCGATACAGGACACAACTTCCCCGAAACCATGGCTTTTCGCGATGATTTAGTGAAAAAAATTGGTGCAGAACTCATCGTAGGCTATGTGCAAGACTCTATTGATAGAGGTTCTGTAATTGAACAAAAAGGCAAAGGGGCAAGTAGAAATGCCTTGCAAAGTGTAACTTTATTAGAAACCATTGAAAAGTATGAATTAGATGCTTGCATCGGCGGAGCCAGACGCGATGAAGAAAAGGCTCGTGCCAAAGAAAGAGTATTTTCGTTACGAGATGAATTTGGACAATGGAATCCTAAAAACCAACGTCCTGAACTTTGGAATATCTACAATGGCAAGCTCCATAAAGGCGAAAATATGCGTATTTTCCCTTTGAGCAACTGGACAGAATTAGACGTATGGCGTTACATTTTGCGAGAAAACATTGCTTTACCCTCGCTGTATTTTGCTCATCAACGCAAATGTATTATTAGAGGCTCACAAATTCTACCTTATGCTGATTTTATTTGTATAGATGAAACCGACATCTTGGCAGAAAAAAATGTCAGATTTCGTACCGTAGGCGATATGACTTGTACTGCCGCCATTGAAAGCAATGCTCGCACTATTGAGCAAGTTATTGCCGAGATTGAAAGCCTTACTATTTCCGAGCGTGGCTTGCGTATGGACGACAAAACCTCTGAAACTTCTATGGAAGATAGAAAAAAAGAAGGGTATTTTTGAAAAAATTGACTTGCTGAGCTTGTTTATACTAAACGAAAAGTGGTTTTGTGAATTTTACAAATATAAAACATTGATTTTTATTCAGTTACAATTTACAAAAAATCAAAACCTCTGTTAGTTGAGTATATCAAAATTTTAAAATGTGTCCTAATAGTAGCTCCAAAAGAGAGGGGGACTTACTTGCCCCTAAACTATCAACTTACTAACTTGAATTATGTAGTCAAATCTTAGATAAGTACAATATACATTCAATCGTTTTTACAATTATCCCAAACTTTTTTATAAATAAATATCAATAATTTAACTAATAACTCACGTTAAGGTACAACTAAATAGTACAAATTTAGGGAAAATTTATTGGTTTGTTTTCTCAAGCAAAATCTTACGTAATTTTAGAGTGCGTAAGTTCTAGAATAAACAAAAAAATAAATACTAAACAACTTCGTAATAAAAATCAACAAAAATCCTTATTTTTGAACGCCAATTGAATGCATTTTCATTAGTTCCTAAACTTTACCTAATGAACTTCACCGAAGCCAATTCCAAATATCAAGATTTAGAGAAAAAATCTATTCGTGAAATTTTAGAGGGTATCAATGCCGAAGATAAAACGGTTCCTTACGCTGTAGAAAAAGCCATTCCACAGATTGAAAAATTAGTAGCTGAAATTGTACCGCGTATGCAAATGGGTGGCAGGCTTTTCTACATAGGAGCAGGTACAAGTGGGCGATTAGGCATTGTGGATGCTTCGGAATGTCCTCCTACTTTTGGTGTTCCTCATGACTGGGTGATAGGTTTAATTGCAGGCGGAGATAGTGCTATACGCAAAGCCGTAGAATTTGCCGAAGATGATACCCAGCAGGCTTGGAGAGACTTACAAGCCCATCATATCAATCAGTTAGATGTGCTTGTGGGAATAGCAGCATCGGGAAGAACTCCTTATGTAGTAGGTGGCTTACAGAAAGCCCAAGAAAATGGTGTTTTTACCGCTTGCATTACTTGCAACCTCAATACACCTGCGGCTCAATATGCTGATATAGCCATAGAAATTATTGTAGGACCAGAATTTATTACAGGTAGTACGCGTATGAAAGCAGGTACTGCCCAAAAACTTGTACTCAATATGATTTCCACCACTACCATGATACAACTCGGTAGAGTAAAAGGAAACCAAATGGTTGATATGCAGCTGGCTAATCAAAAACTTATTCAGCGGGCTATTCGTATCCTTACCACTGAACTCAACATCTCCGCCGAAGAGGCTCAAAATCTCTTGCAGAAATATGGAAATGTGAGAAAAGCTTTGGAAAGTTATCAGAAACTTTGAAAACAAAATGAAACAGATTAAAAAATTTCTAATTCCTTTACCCATTTTTTTAGTAGCTACTCTTTATTTTGCGAGAATTGCTTTCAATGACCTGCCTTTTTATTACAAAGGCTTATCAGACCCCAGTTATTCATATTTTGAAGCCGCTTTGCACATTGCCAAAGGAGAATTCCCAAGATATGTGGATCATCCTGGAGCACCCATAGAATATATCGGAGCAATCACCTTCAAAATAACTTACTGGTGGATAGGCAAGGGGAATTTCACCGAAGATGCTTTAAATAGGTCTGAGTTATATTTACGTAATTGGCGTTTTGTACTAATTGCCATTGCCCTTGTAAGTATTTATATCGGTGGTTTTTATATTTTTAAGCTCACAAATTGCATCTGGACAACCTTTCTTATTCAAACTTCGCCTTTTCTTTCTACGAGCATTTTGGGAGATATTCATCGTTTTCAAACTATCTCTCCTGAAATTTTTTTCATTCCTTTGGGAATAACTTGGCTTATATTCTTTGCTAAATTCCTGAAAAAAATTGACAGAGAAAACCTTTTCAAAATATGCGTAAATTCTGCTTGTTTAGTGGGACTAATGATTGCCACTAAATTAACATTTTTACCTTTTGCTATTATTGCTTTATTTTGGCTACCTTCATGGCGTTTAAGACTATATTACGTAGTTTTTACGATACTATTTTTTCTCCTGTTTGCTTTTGCCCAATTTTTCTCTTCTGATAAACTTTTTATTTGGACAAGAGATTTGTTCTTTTCATCAGGAGCATATGCTACAGGAGAAAGAACTATCATCAATCCAACTGAATTTATCAATAATTTAACCAGTTTCGTTCAAAATGATTTCTTATTTGCTCTTTGCACACTTTTGAATATTTCTGTAATCTTACTGAAAAAAAATTTGCAACAGCATTACAGAAAAACTCTGCTTGGTATTACAGCCTCTCAAATTTTATTTATTGTAATGAATGCTAAGCATTATGTACATTCTTACTATATCTATGGAGGAATATTCTTAATCCCTGCTTCCTTCGGACTACTTTACTTAATTTTCGAAAAAATAACTATAAGAAAAAACATTGTGGGCATTAGCGTTGTAATAGGAGTATTTTTTACTTCATACCACTTATATCGTACATTTAGTGTGAATTTGAGCTATCAGAAAGAGGAAGTTTTACAAGTTGAAAATTTTTACCAAAAATATCCCAACACAATGGTTGTTACACAATTTGAAGCTATATCTTTACCTTATGCATTAAGTTTGGGTATTTCAGCTTACGAAAAAGATTTAGGAAATCCTTATGGAGATTTTTTGAAAAAGAAATATCCTAATGACTTTTTCTACCATAACGATACCTACACATATTGGGGCAAAAAAATTAACATAGACAGCGTAATTCGGCAAAAAGACACTTTTATGTTTCATCATGGTTTGATAGATGTTCCAAGAAAAGATTTTCAAGGTTTTTTGGTTAGGGATAGCTTGATTACCGCCTCAGGAAATAAGATTTATGTGTATATCAAAAACAAATAAAAATCACAAGAATTTGATTTTCTTTGCCGCAAAGACTAACATTTTCAATAACATCCAGCCATGTTTCCATCGCTGAATGTTAGTAGTTCCATAAGTTCTTGCTTTGTAGGCAATGGGTAATTCAATAATTTTTAAGCCCATACGAGAAGCACCAAAGAGTAAGTCAAAATCACCGAAAGGGTCAAAGTTTCCAAAATAGTTCCTGTTTTGAGCAAGTTTTTCATAATTTTTTTTAGAAATCACTTTCGTACCACACAGCGTATCCTTAATAGGCTGATTGAGAACGAAAGAAAAAGCCATAGCAAAAA
The DNA here is from genome assembly GCA_025054975.1 of Raineya sp. Classification (GTDB taxonomy): domain Bacteria; phylum Bacteroidota; class Bacteroidia; order Cytophagales; family Thermonemataceae; genus Raineya. The sequence continues at coordinate 14,236 of JANWZC010000010.1, read as the reverse complement.
ACTTGTTACCAACTAAATTCAAGAAACGCATAGCTTCTTTTTCCATTGGATAAACTAAACGACTCCCATTGATAAATTCTCCCAAATCGTTTTTGATAGCTTCGTAGAATTTGGGTAAATCCTCGGGGGGTACGGTCATATCAGCGTCTAAAATCATCAGAATTTCCTTTTGAGCCATAGCAAAACCTTTCCTTACTGCATCTCCTTTTCCTTTACCATCTTGTTTTGCAGAACGTATCGTAATTTTTTCTTTGTAAAGTTCTTGTACTCTTTGTATTTCCCCCCAAGTGTTATCTTTTGAACCTCCTTCTATAAAAATCAGTTCATCATTCTTCCCCATACGAGGTAACCGCTGAACTATTTGTTCAATATTTCCTGCCTCGTTCCGAGCAGGAACAATCACTGAAACTGAGGCTTCTTCCCATTGTTGCTTAAATTTAGGTCTGAGTACAGCCACATTAAGTATGCCTAACCATTGAAATATTGGTAAAGGTAGTATCCATCTATTAAGAATGTAGCTAATGACAGGGATATAAAAAGGTACTAAAATGCGAGATTGTCTTTGTACGACTTCAAAATTAGTTAAGTTGGCAAAAGTTTGTAAGTCGTAATGAGTAATCCAATTCATTTGAGGGGTTTTATCTCTTATACCTAACCAAGTAGCTAATTTTATCAATGGAGACCATAAAGCACTGTAATAAGTTACTATCAAACGTGCATGAGAAGGGATTATGTAATGAATCTCTTTCAGTGTCTTTTGTATATCTTTTTCGTAATGAAGCGTTCCATTCAAGATAACAAAGTTAGTATTACTGGGAATATCTGTTGGCTTCTTACCACAAGCATAATCTTTGGAACTTAAATATTTTTGAAGCAGATTATTCAAAGGATGCAGTTCAAATACCGAGTCTTTTTCGTTGATATAAAAATTCAAATATTTGGCAATGATTTTGTAAAAATATTTTTTCATAACAATTTCTTGATTTATGAAAGTATCTCCCTTGTAGTAAATGCAAACCACAAGGGAGATTAAGATTCAAGGAAGTGTTACCCTTGTTTTTCTTGTTCGGCTTGGAGGGCGGCTTGTTTTTCAGCTTCACGTTGGGCTTCTTCTATACCTTTGCGGCGGGCAAAATCTAACACAGCAGGAGCCGCAATGAAAATAGACGAATACGTACCAAATACAATACCAATAAACATAGAATAAGAAAATCCACGTAACACCTCTCCTGCGAAAAATAAGAGAATAAGCGTAGTGATGATAGTCGTAATACCCGTAACAACGGTACGGCTCAAAGTATCGTTGATAGCACTATTGAGTTGTAATGCAAAATCTTTACTTTCAATACTTTGACGAGCAAACTCACGGATACGGTCAAATACTACTACTGTATCGTTGATAGAATAACCTATCACGGTAAGCACCGAAGCCACAAAAATTTGGTCAATTTCAAGATTTAAGCCTAAAAGTTTAGCAATTGGCACAAAAGCAAGTACAATGAGTACATTGTGAGCAAGTGAAACCAAAGCCGCTACGCCGTATTGCCAGTAACGGAAACGAATGAAAATGTATAAAAACATCGCTAAAAGCGAAAGAATAACCGCAAAACGAGCCGTTGCCAAAATATCATCTGCCACCGCAGAATCTACTTTGGTAAAACTTACTATTTCGGGCTTGGCATCTTGGAATTTAGCAAGTCCTTCTTTCAGTTTAGCTTCTACTTTGTCATCTGCACTGGCTTCATTAGCAAGATAGCTGGTAGTAATTTTCAATTGATTGCTGGTGTTATAGGTTTTCACTTCGGTACTGCTCTGAAAGACTTTGGTAAGAGCTTCACGTACCTCTCCTACGGGAATAGTTTTGTTGAAAGCTACCACATACGAACGTCCTCCTGTGAAATCAACTCCAAACGTAAATCCTCCTTGTACAATTGCTAAAATCAAGCCTATTAGTACAATACTTGCAGAAAACAAATAAGCCTTTTTCCGCATAGCAATAAAGTTGAAATTAGTCTTGGGGAAGATACTATTGAAAAAGGCAGATTTGAACGAAAGTGTCTTTTTGCGAGCAATCACCAAACTTTCAGTAAGCAAACGAGTAATGAAAATGGCACTAAATAGCGATGTACAAATACCAATCATCAGCGTAATTGCAAAACCACGCACCAAACTTGCTTCACTGAACATATACAAAATTACGCCAATGATGAAGGTCGTAATGTTGGAGTCCAAAATTGAGCTATATGCTTTGGTGTAACCAATTCTGACGGCTTCTGCAAAAACCTTACCTTGTTGCAATTCCTCACGAATACGTTCATTGATAAGTACGTTAGCATCAATAGACATTGCCACTGAAAGCACAAAACCTGCAATACCTGAAAGTGTCAGGATGGTACCAAAAGAAGCCATTACACCTAAGGTAAAGAATATATTAGCAATCAAGGCAATCCAAACAATCAAGCCTGCTACGTTGTAATACACATAAATAAACAAGAACACTACCGCCAAAGCTATCAGCGTAGAAATCAAACCTTGATTGATAGCTTCTTTTCCCAGTGAAGGTCCTACAATACCTCGCTCAACTACTTCGGTAGGAATGGGCAATTTTCCTGATTTGAGAATAGTAGCTAAATCTTGTGCCTCTTCAAGTGTAAAATTACCCGTAATAGATGAATTTCCACCTGTAATTTCAGTTTGCACCACAGGAGCCGAATACACCATTCTATCCAACACAATAGCAATTTGTTTGCCGATGTTTTCTTTGGTAATTCTTGCCCATTCCTGAGCTCCTTTGATGTTCATAATCATAGTAACCCCATAACCTTTTTGAGGGTCGTAATCAGGGAAGGCATTTTCTACTACTTCACCGCTCAAAAGAGCTTCTCCATCGGCATTGGCTTTCAAGAAATAAATAGGCAATTGCCCTTTCACGGGATTTTTTTGTCCGTTAGGCAGCAATTCATCTTGTTCTACTTTCGCTCCCCACATCATTACCATATCGGCAGGAAAAGCATTTTTTACTTCGGGAGCATTGAAAATTTTATTCACTTTGGCAGTATCTTCCAATTTCACAAATAAGCTACTACCATAAGGTGTGAATATCTTGCTAAAAGCGGCAAATTTATCCTGAGTTTCTTCTTTTTTCTTGGCAGTATCTTTTTTAGCGGTATCTTTGGGAGTATTGTTTTTAGCGGTATCTTTGGTATCAGTTTTTTTGCTTGTGGTATCAGTTTTAGCAGTTTTTTGAGTAGTATCTTTCTTTAAGAAAGGATTTTCGTCTTTGGTGGTGGTATCTTTCTTTACAAAAGGATTTTCATTTTTATCATCTTTGGTGAAGGTTTTCTTATCTTGTTTTTGGTTTTCTTTTTCTAATTTATTGGTATATTCAATAACTTTGTCAATACCACCTTGCAGAGCTTGCGACTCATATACAGCCCAAAACTCTAATTTTGCCTGACTTTTAAGGAGTTTTTCAGTACGTTCGGGGTCATCTACGCCAGGCAACTCTATTTGGATGCGTCCTGATGCAGGTACTTTAGAAATACTAGGATTAGCAAGTCCTGTTTTATCAATGCGGTCTTGAATAATTCTAAATGCCAAATCAACACTTTCTTCGGTTTTCTTGTCCAAGTAAGCAATTACATCTTCATTAGAAGATTGTAAGGTGATTTCGTTGTTGGTAGAACTAACAAAAAAGCGGGCAAGTTGCGTACCAGGGGCAATCTCCTCAACTGCCTCTGCAAAAAGTCTTACAAAAGAACGATTACTTGTTTTTTGTTTTTCTTGGGCTTTGGCAAGAGCTTTTTGGAAAACAGGTTCTTTGGCACGTCTGCCTGCTAAGATTTTCAAAAGTTCGGCATGGGAAACCTGCAAAGTAAATTGCATACCTCCTCTCAAATCTAATCCCAAGCCTAATTCACGTTTTTTTACGCTATTGTAGTCGTATTTAGCGATTCCGATGTCATACACGGTTTCGTAAGACTTGTTACGCAAAATTTCTTGTTTTTTGGCGTAATCAATGGTTGAACCTTTGGTGGCTTGTTTTTCTGCCTCTTCGCGTACGCGATAACCCACCCACGTAAATGAAAGTGAGTAAATACACAAAATAGCAATAATTACCGTCAGAAAAATAATGGCTGAACGATTCTTCATATTTTTTTGATTTTAGATTTTGTGAAACAAAAATGACAAATAGAGTGAATGAAAAATTGAGAAACCTAAAATAATCTTTCAAAATTCAAATCTTGAAACTTTTAAGGAGCTTGTGGAGCGATAAAATGCTCAAAAATTTTTTCAAAGAAAGATATGCCAAAAAGAGGGCGAGTAGGAAGTGTAAATTTAATTTCTAAAACCACGAAAGGAACTTCAAAAAGCAAAAAATAATGCGTTTGTAAGTCTGCCAATGTAAATCCCGACAAAGTTGCCTTGATTTCACAGGTATTGATTTGAGGTTGGTTGGAGTCTTGGGTATGTTCAGTTGGGAATTTAGATTTTGTTGTAAAAAAAGGATTAACGTTAGTTCCTGTAAGCCACAAGAACATCAACAAAAACGCAACTATTGATATATAATTTCTTTTTTCCATTTTTGGGCGGGCAAAGTTACAAAAATTTATGAATTGCAAAAAAAGTTTCAACAAATTGTATTCAAAAAATTGGTTTGATGCTTCTTTCAAAGTTTTGGCTCTTGCTATTATGCGTAACCTTAACTCTTTAATAATAACAAATCAAATCATCCTCAACGACCAAAAAAGTAGTAAGAGAGACTTTTTTGAAACTACTTTTGTATTCGGTAATGCTTGATATCAATGTTATTTTATTAGGTAACTGAAATTTGAAGTTATGCAAGCGTAAAAAATATGAAACATATCTATTGTTTTTTTTGACACTTATTTAGAGATTTTTTATTTTTCCGTTTTGAAAAATTTTGTAGCAAAATTTAATTTTTTCATGAAACAACTTTTTCGTAAAAAGAACGTAGAACAGATTCTGGCAGATGTTCAGCAGGGTTTTGGCGAGGGGGAGCATGGAACTGGTTTGAGTAAAGAACTCAAACTTTTTGACCTCACTTCGCTGGGTATAGCGGCAATTATAGGAGCGGGTATTTTTGCAACCATTGGCAAAGCCTCTTATAATGGTGGTCCTGCGGTATCTTTGTTATTTATTTTTGTGGCGGTGGCATGTATTTTTTCGGCATTTTGTTATGCTCAATTTGCCTCGCTTATTCCTGTGAGTGGTAGTGCTTATACGTATTCTTATGCCACTTTCGGTGAATTAATAGCTTGGATTATTGGTTGGGCTTTGATTTTAGAATATTCGGTGGGCAATATTGTAGTAGCTATTTCGTGGTCGGGGTATTTTACAGGTTTTCTGCAAGGGTTTGGAATAGATTTTCCTGCCTATCTTTCTACGAATTACGCAGGAGCCCAAGAGGCTTTTGAGCAAGTCAGTAAAGACCTTGCCCAAGGCGTACCTTTGGATAAAATTTCATCAAGTTTGCGAGAGGGTTATTTAGCTTGGCAAAATGCCCCTGAAATTGCAGGTGTGAAAATCATTTTAGACTTGCCTGCATTTTTGAGCGTAGTATTGGTTTCGGTATTAGCATATATTGGTATTAAGGAGTCTAAGACGGCAAGTAATATTATGGTAGCCGTGAAGGTAATGGTAGTAATCTTGGTAATTTTGGTAGGAATGTTTTATGTCAATCCTAAAAACTGGTCGCCTTTTGCTCCTAATGGTATAGAGGGAGTTTTACAGGGTATTGCTGCGATTTTCTTTTCATACATTGGCTTTGACGCTATTTCTACTACCGCCGAAGAATGTAAAAATCCGCAAAGAGATTTACCCCGAGCTATGATTCTTTCAGTGGTGATTTCTACCATTTTGTATGTGGGACTTACTTTGGTGCTTACAGGGGTCATGAATTACACTCAACTCAATTCCGAAGACCCATTGGCAGATATGTTTCACTTTCTGAAAATGGATTTTCTTTCAGGAATTGTGGCAGTGAGTGCAGTATTCGCTATGACAAGCGTATTATTGGTTTTTCAACTGGGTCAGCCGAGAATATGGATGACTATGAGCCGAGATGGACTAATGCCTCCTGTTTTTGCCAAAATTCACCCTCGTTTTCATACACCTTCTTTTGCTACTATTGTAGCAGGGCTTCTGGTAGCATTGCCTACTCCCTTTATCAACATTGACTTTGTGGTAGATTTGACAAGCATCGGAACACTTTTTGCTTTCGTACTTGTATGCGGAGGAGTGCTTATTTTGCAAAATAGTAGCAAAGGCAGAGAGCAAATTACCCAAGCTCGTTTTCAAGTACCTTATTTTAATGCAAAATTCATTGTGCCTATTTTATTTGTGGCAGGGTTTGCGTTGGCTTGGGTTTGGAACAAAGATAGTATGACCGATTTTTTTACGTTTAGCAATGCTTTCCGAATAGAAACCTTGCAAAAAGAACTTGCTACCAAACAAGCAGAACTTACTCAACATGCCACAAACGAAATGAAAATGGCAATAACTACCTTACAAGAAACCCTGAAAGCTGAACAAGAAAAAACTGCTCTTAAACTCTTTTTTGAGCGATTGCCTTTGTGGATTTTTTTTGCAATGTGTATAGCAATGAGTTGGCTTTCTTGGAAGAAAAACTTATCACTTATTCCTGTGTTGGGGTTATTAGTGAATTTTTATTTGATGTCGGAAATTGGCATTGCCAATTGGATTGGTTTTGTAGTATGGCTGGCGATAGGACTACTATTTTATTTCAATTATGGTTACAAGAAAAGTCGTTTGGCTCAAAACTAAACGAGAATGAAAACTTTGAGTAAATCTATTCTACTTGTATTGATGCTTGTAGGATATAATTGGGATTTGAAGGCTCAACTGCCTAAGCGTAGATGGTTACCCCAACGCTCTTATCAAGAACCACGACCTTATTGGGCTATGCAACTTTCTTTGGGAGCTAAACAACTACTAATGACTCCTACACTTTTTGCTCTCAATTACGACCATCCCGATAGTGATACTTTGTTTCTCAATCAGGAGAATATTATTACAGGGACTTTCAAAGGGGGTAGTAGTATTGCGTTTAATGCAAATTTTGCAGTAGAAGCAGGTTTTACAAAAGGTTTTTTTGGAGAATTACGTTTTGACGGCATCTTTACCAATCCATTTCTAACCAGCATAGAAGTAGGTGGAGGTTGGAACTTTGAACTCACTTATTACGAAAATGAGCGTCTTCTTACGATTCGTCCTGTGGTGGATATGGTTTGGCTTTTTAATCAGTTCAAAGTAGGTTCATACAATTTCCCTGAAAATGTGCGTCAGATTGCTTTGCTTGATGAAATTTACGAAAGACGTGCTACTCTCAATTTTTACCTTCGCAATCAAGCCACTTGCATAAAACCACGTTTAAGCATATCTCTACCGATTTCGCCAGGCTGGATGCTTCGTGCGGATGTGGGTTATTTATTTGTTTTGAATAAAAGAAGTCGTCTTCGCATTACGCAAGAAAATATTCACGAAAGTCCATACGTGCTTTCACCAGACGAGGAACGTTTGGGCTTTACAATGAACGGCATACGCAGCCGAACCGACTTATTTACTTACAGCGGTTTTGTGTATAACATTGGTATTGCTCGCAAATTTGGCGATAACCGCGATAACGGCAGAAGATACAAAGGACGTTATGCAAAGTATTGAGGATACTTTGCAAAATATTTCTTGAAAAGATGAAAAGAAATCACAAACTTTGAAAAAATAGAACTTTTTAGAACCTTCAAAAAAAGCCCTAACACTTCTGCAAGGCTCTTTGGAAAATAAAAGACTCACCTAATAAAATGTTTGACAGATGCGTTATTAGCGATAGTTTATACAAAATTAACGAAAAAATAGTTTTTATTCAAAAAAAATCCTATTTTTGCACCTCAAAACATTTGGCAACATCAAAAGAAGCGGTTTTGTTATGATAGACGAAGAAAAAGCACTCGGTAACCAAGAAAACTTGGGACATACGGCATCTGAAAGCCTTGTTTCAGAAATGGAGGAAAATCATCAAGAGGATTTTTCGCATTATTCAGCAAAACAACTTTTACATTTGGTTGAAAAATACCACAAAAAAGAACTTTCCGACCAAGAAGTAGAAGAGGCTTATCAATTATTTAGGCAAATTAAGCCTCATTTTGATAACATAGTAGCCCATCAGAAAGAAGAAGCCTTACAAAAATACCTCGCCGAAGGAGGCGAAGAGGACGGCTTTATGTATAAACAAGATACCATTGAAACTAAATTTTATCAGATATATAATCAGATTGCCAAAAAACGCAAAGAAATACAAAAGAAAATAGAGGAGACACTTCAAAAGAACCTAGAACGCAGGCGAGAAATCATAGAAAAATTGCGTGAGCTGGTTAATAATGAAACAGAGAGTCGTCAGACTAATGAAATAGTCAAAAATTTACAGCAAGAATGGCGTAAAATCGGACCCGTACCCAAAGGACAATCAGGTAGTTTGTGGGCAAGCTACAATGCTCTTTTGGAAATGTATTATAGCCGCCTCAGCATTTACAACGAACTCAAAGAACTTGACCGCAAACGTAATTACGAAGCCAAACTTGCCATTTGCGAAAAGGCTGAAAAATTAGCAGAACACCCATCAGTCAAAGAAGCTCTTAAACAACTTACTGAATTACACGAAGAATATAGACATATCGGACCCGTAGGTAGCAAAGAAGACCAAATTGCCCTCTGGGAACGCTTCAAGAAAGCCTCTGATGTCATTTATGCTCGCAAAAAAGAACTCATAGAAAAACGCGAAAAAGAACTCCAAGAAAATCTTGTCAAAAAAGAAACTTTACTCCAAAAAGCCAAAGAATTTGCAAGTTTTACAGGTGAAAAAATTAAGCATTGGCAAGACGCCACCCTGAAACTCAAAGAATTACAAAAAGAATGGGAGTCAATTGGACAAGTGCCTTTGGAAAAATCCAAAGAACTTACCAGAGAGTTTTGGCAGAGTTTCAAGGTCTTTTTCAAGAAAAAAGCAGAATTTTTCAAAAGTTTAGACGAAAATCGTCAGAAAAATTTAGAGCAAAAAATAGCCCTTTGCCAAAAAGCCGAAGAACTTGCTAATTCTGCAAACGAAAGTAATTTGGAAGAAATTGCCGAAGAACTTAAAAAGCTCCAAGAACAATGGAAAGAAATTGGGGCAGTTCCTGAAAAGCAGAAAGAAGCAATAGCAGAGCGATTTAGAAAAGTTTTAGATAGTTTTTTTGAGAAAAGAAGAGCAATTTTTGCTGAAAAAGAACGAGTAGAAAAAGAAAATTACGAAAAGAAAATTGCTTTGTGTGAGCGTCTGAAAAGTTATACAGCCGAAGACTTGGCTAATGTTGATGTGGAAAGCCTTATCAATCAGTCTATTGAGGAGTGGAAGTCTATTGGTTTTGTGCCACGCAAGCAAATTACCAAAGCCAAAGATAAATTTTACAATGCTCTTAAATCTTTGGCAAAAAAGATAACAGATAGCGAACAACGAGATTACTTTGCTCTGTTGGTTGAGGTTAAATGGGCAAATCTTAATGGCAAAAATGCAACCAAAGAGCTTGCCAAAATAGAACAAGTCATACGCAAGCGAATTTCACAGCTGGAAGATGAAATTTCTACACTCAACAATAATTTAGGCTTTTTTGAAATTTCCAATAAAGAAAACAGCATACGTGGTAGTTTTGAAGAGAAAATCCGTAAGGCAGAAGCTCAACTCAAAAGCCTGAAAAATCAGTTAAAAATGCTTAGAAACTTTTAAGTAAGCGAAAATCTAAGAAATTAGCGATGTGTCGGTGGGCTTTCATAGAAAAGCCCACTTTCCATTTTTGCCAAGCCTGATAGGTGATACCCCAGCGATGATACCACCAATGAAAAAAATCAGTATCGTTGTAAGCATACACGCCCAAGTGCTGCGTAAAACGAAATTTCCCTAGAGCAAATTGATGTCCTGCAAAAATTCCCCAACGCCAAGCACTTCGGTTCAATCCTGCCTGTCGGATACGCTCTTGTAACGAGCCGTCCCAATAAATTTCAGTACCGCCGCCCAAAACACTCAAACGCCCTATTTGTTTGTGTAATTGCCCACCGAGACCTGCAATCATAAAACGTTGTTTTTGTCCTACGCCTGCTCCTTTGTTGGAGAGCATCAGAAATAACTCTTTTTCCCAATTTTGATTAGGTTCAAAGGGTATTTTAGGACGTTGTGGAATTTCATAAGGACGCAAAGTGTAAAGCAAACCTATTGAGGTAGTTATCCAGTTAATACCTTTGTTAGGGTCTTTGATACCACCGTTGGAAATATGTTGATAATTGATTTGCCACTGCAAATGCCAATTCGTATTTACGGCATACTGCAAACCTCCTGATACATTCAAATAAACACTTACAGGCAAACTATAAGAACGATTATTCGGATTTTTGATTGAGTCAAAGGGATTGGTAAGGTACGAAAAACCTGCTATTCCTCGTAAAGTGAATTGAAGGCGTTTAGAAAGTCTAAAAGTAGGTTCTAAAAAATAACCAATTTGCAAACTATGCCCTAGTATTTCGTTATCGTAGTTGTAGTAACTCAAAATCAAACCTGATTGTGGATAGCAAAGACAATTTTGCCAAACTTTCTCAGAAGTTTTTTGCCAATTTGCCTCTAATTGAAATCCCCAAGGATACGAACCTGCTGTATTTTCTACTTCGGGAGAGTGAGCAAAGATAGTTCCATAATGAAATTGCCCACCAAAGCGTAAAATATTTTTTGAGCTATCGGTTTGAGCCAAAGCTACTTGGAAAAAAAATCCTAACCAGATAAAAACACCTCTTAGCATACTCAAAGATTGTTTTTTTGCATAACATTTTTTTAGTAGAAATGTTGCTTTGCAAAAAAAAGTATGTATTTTTGCACAAATTTAGCTTTTTACAGGTTTGCTTTTCCTGATTGGGTAAAAAAAGAAACTTTTTCCGCAAAATTTCGTAATTTTATTAAAAGCCTTCTTTACAAACATGGGAATCTTTGATTTTTTTTCAGGAGATATAGCCATAGATTTAGGAACTGCTAATACGCTCATCATTTACAAAGATAAGATTGTAGTTGATGAGCCTTCTATCATTGCCATAGACCGCAAGACAGGGAAAGTACTTGCCATTGGCAGAATGGCTATGCAAATGCACGAAAAAACGCATAGCGAAATCAAAACGATTCGTCCTTTGAAAGATGGTGTTATTGCCGATTTTACCGCTGCCGAGCAAATGATACGTGGCATGATTAAAATGGTGGATTCGCGTCGTAGATTTTTTCAGCCTTCGTACCGAATGGTAATTTGCATTCCTTCGGGTATTACAGAGGTAGAGAAAAGAGCCGTAAAAGACTCCGCCGAACACGCAGGAGCAAAAGAAGTGTATATGATTTATGAGCCTATTGCCGCCGCTATTGGCATCGGTATTGATATTGAACAACCTGTAGGCTCTATGATTGTGGATATCGGTGGAGGAACTACTGAAATTGCTGTAATTGCTCTTTCGGGTATTGTTTGCGACCAGTCTATACGTGTAGCAGGAGATGTATTCACACGCGATATTGCCGATTATATGCGAAGGCAACACAACCTGCTGGTAGGTGAAAGAACCGCAGAAAGAATTAAAATAGAAGTAGGTTCAGCTCTTGCAGAATTAGATAATCCCCCACCTGAATACGAAGTACGTGGTAGAGATTTAATGACAGGCATTCCGAAGGTTATCAAGGTAAGTTATCAGGAAATTGCTTTCTGTTTGGATAAATCCATTTCTAAGATTGAAGATGCTGTGCTAAACGCTTTAGAAATGTCTCCTCCTGAACTTTCATCAGATATTTACCAAAATGGTATTCATCTTACAGGAGGAGGAGCATTACTCAAAGGTTTAGATAAACGACTTTCTCAAAAAACCAAACTTGCTGTACATGTCGCCGAAGACCCCTTACGTGCTGTTGTGAGAGGCACGGGCATTGCTCTGAAAAATCTGCAAGCCTACAGGAAAGTACTTATGACATAATTTAGAGTTAGGAGCAGAGAACCTTTTCAGAATAATACTGAAAGAAGTTTGGTTTCAAGTTGCTCTTTGGATATTTCAGTTTTGTTACTAATCGTAGCCAAAGCATGCTTTTCACTGCGTAACCGTAAGATAAACATTTGATTTATTCAAATACTTGCAAAAATTGGCTCGGCAAGTATTTTTTCAAAAAATTTTATGTAAAACCCAAGATTTTTTGCAACTTGCCGAGCAATCAAATTTTCATGTCTTATGGCTGTTTTGGTAAATAAGAATTCTCGGGTTATTGTTCAAGGTTTTACGGGTTCGGAAGGTACTTTCCACGCTCAACAGATGATTGAATATGGTACGAATATTGTGGGAGGAGTAACTCCAGGCAAAGGCGGGCAAAAACATCTAGAACGTCCTGTGTTTAACACTGTTTACGATGCTATCAGGGAAGTACAAGCGAATGTATCTATTATTTTTGTACCTCCTGCTTTTGCCGCCGATGCTATTATGGAAGCTGCTGATGCAGGTATTGAAGTAATTATTTGCATTACGGAAGGAATTCCTGTGAAAGATATGCTATATGCCAAAGAGTATCTGAAAGGCAAAAAATCTCGCTTAATTGGTCCCAATTGTCCTGGTGTGATTACGCCTGGTGAAGCAAAAGTAGGAATTATGCCAGGCTTTGTATTCAAGCCCGGACGCGTGGGTATTGTCTCCAAATCAGGAACGCTTACCTATGAAGCCGCTGACCAAATTGTTAAATCGGGTTTAGGCATTTCTACGGCTATTGGCATAGGTGGAGATCCTATTATCGGCACACCTACTAAAGAAGCTGTTGAGCTACTAATGGAAGATGAAGGCACTGATGCTATCGTAATGATTGGTGAAATTGGTGGAAATTACGAAACTGTTGCTGCTGAATATATCAAAGCTACGGGCAACAAAAAACCTGTAATTGGTTTTATTGCAGGGCAAACTGCTCCAAAAGGCAGACGTATGGGACACGCAGGAGCTATCATTGGTGGTAAAGATGACACCGCACAAGCCAAAATGGAAATTATGAGTAAATGTGGAATTCATGTAGTTCATTCTCCCGCTGATATTGGCTCTACTGTTGTGAAAGTATTGAGTCAAGGACAAAGTTCCTAAAACTCAGATAATGCTTAAAATTTTTTGGGTTTTTCTGTAATAACCTGTGGAGTTTATTCTGTTGAAAAGTTTTTTCAAATAAAAAATTTGTCTCAAGTTTTTATTTTTTCTGTAAAATCTTGATATATAATAACTTTTGTTATTTTGCAAATTTTAACGTGAATTATGAGTCCAATCTTGGACAAGTGCAATGCAGACTTAATCATTAAAATTACCCCAAATATTTTTCACAAATAACTGCATACAATTAACCAACGACTCACATTGTAGAGGTAAATTGCTCAAAATAAGTTTTTTTTAACCTCACCCCCTGCCCCCTCTCCAAAGGAGCTACCATTAGGACACAAGTATTAAACAGAAAATTTTGAAATTTTATCACTTATTTTTCAAATTTTATACTTGATTTTCAGTATTTTATCATAACCACCCCCTTGCGAAGGAGGGGGGCTTGATTACCTCCATAAATATACCTTTTTGCCATGATTTTTCGCAAAAAATCTTCATCTAATTGTGTTTATCTGCTTCATCTGCAAAATCTACGTTCTGTAAATGTTTTTCATTTTACCCTCCCCAAAATGTGTCCTAATAGTAGCCTTCCTAAGGAGGGGATTAAGGGGTGGTTAAAAAAGTGCAAAATTATTTTAAATTTTGAGATATTGACAATATTAAATTTTACAAATAATTAAAAATCAATAACTTAACCTTACAACTCACGTTACAAGTATTACAAACAAGCCCAAACAAAAAAATTTTCTTTGATTTTTCTTGGCAAATTCCAAAAAATCTTTTAGCTTTGGCTTTTAGTAGAAAACTTCTGCATTGTTTTGGTTTCACACATAAAACTCTATGATTATGCGACACAAATACTTTACACATTGGAAAAACTACTTTTGGACGTGGCTACTGCTTCTCACGGCTACTGCAAGCTGGGGGCAAGTAAGCTCTACGTATGTATTCTCTCAGGCTACGGGTACTTATACGCCTATTACAGGAGGAACGGTACTGACAACAGGTGGATTTGATGATGCAGTTTTTACAC
>JANWZC010000109.1 GCA_025054975.1 Raineya sp. | reverse complement strand
TGCAGAAGGTAACTAAAAAAGGTAATGAGATTGTCATTCCTTACGAAAAGTATGTCCTGCCCAATGGACTTACGCTTATCATTCACGAAGACCACTCAGACCCTATCGTGCATGTTGATGTAACGTATCACGTAGGTTCAGCACGTGAGGAAATTAACAAATCAGGTTTTGCCCACTTTTTTGAACACATGATGTTTCAGGGTTCGGACAATGTAGCTGATGAAGAACACTTCAAAATTGTAACCGAAGCAGGTGGAACGCTCAATGGTACTACCAATCGCGACCGTACCAATTACTTTGAAACTTTACCTGCCAATCAATTAGAGGTAGCTCTTTGGTTGGAAGCCGACCGCATGGGGTTCTTATTAGATGCGGTTACGCAGAAAAAATTTGAAGTACAACGAGCTACCGTAAAAAATGAACGTGGGCAAAATTACGACAACCGCCCCTATGGTTTGGTACAAGAAAATATTGCTAAAAATTTGTATCCATACGGGCATCCTTATTCTTGGCTTACAATTGGGTATGTTGAAGATTTAGATAGAGTTGATGTCAATGATTTGAAAAACTTTTTCTTGCGTTGGTATGGTCCCAATAATGCTGTTCTGACCGTAGCAGGCGATGTCAATCCCAAAGAAGTAGTGAAATTGGTAGAGAAATACTTCGGACCTATTCCTCGCGGACCCGAAGTAAAAAATATGCCTCCCATGCCTGCTAAATTGGATAAAGACCGTTACGTTTCTTTTGAAGACAATTACATTCGTTTGCCGCTTTTAGCAATGGTATTTCCTGTACCACAGGCACGTTCTGCTGATGAAACTGCTCTGGATTGCCTTGCTGAAATTCTTGGACAAGGAAAAAATTCTATTCTGTACCAAAAAATGATTAAAACACAGCAGGCGTTGCAAGCCTCTTGCTTCAACAACACTAGTGAGTTAGCTGGTGAATTTTCTTTTCAGATAATTCCTTCGCAAGGCAAAAATTTAGCCGAAATGGAAAAAATGCTTCGTGAAGCTATCGCAGAATTTGAAAAAAGAGGCATAAGTGATGATGATATTAAAAAATTTGTAGCTCAACGCGAAGCATCACTTATCAATAGACTTTCCAGTGTAGCAGGTAAAGCAAGTATGTTAGCGGCTTATCAAACTTTCACAGGAAATCCTAACTACATCACAGAGGAATTCAAAAGACTTCGCAATTTGAAAAAAGAAGATGTTATTCGTGTGTATAATCAGTATATCAAGGGCAAACCTGCTGTAATTTTAAGTTATTATCCCAAAGGACAACGCAATTTAATTGCTGCCGAAGATAACTATACTATTGACAAATCAGGCTACGTAGCTCCTGATTATGGCTACGCAGGACTCAAATACAATAAACCCAAAGATAATTTTGATAGAAGTAAAAAACCCGCACCTGGTCCCAACCCTGTGATAAAAGTTCCCAAAGTGTGGCGTTCAGAATTGAGTAGTGGTATTCAAGTTTTGGGAACTCAAAATAATGAAATCCCCACAGTAACTTTGCTTTTGAGCCTCAAAAAAGGCGGACACTTAAATCTTACCCCTGAAAAAGCGGGTACAGCAGATTTATTAGAAGATATGATGAATGAAGGCACTGAAAACTACACTGCCGAGCAATTTAGTCAAGAACTTGAAAAATTGGGCAGTTCTATTTCGGTGAGTGCGGGCGATGAAGGTTTAGAATTCAGAGTGCAATGTCTGAAAAAGAATTTAGACAAAACGCTCAAACTTTTTGAAGAACGCTTATATCGTTCTAAATTCACTCCTGAAGACTTTGAGCGTATCAAAAAGCAAACTTTACAAACCCTTAAAAATCGTCAGACGCAAGCGGCTTTTGTTGCCTCTGACGTGTTTGGTAAAGTGTTGCACGGTTTCAATGAAATCAGAGCTTATGACAACGCAGGAACCGTAGAAACTTATGAAAAATTAACTCTTGATGACGTTCGTTATTTGCATGAAATGGCAAATCTCAGACCAGGCAAAGTAAGTGGTAATTTGGTTATTGTAGGCGACATTACCGACAAAGAAATTTTACCTAAGCTCAGCTTTTTGGGTAAAGTAGGTAAAGGCACACCTGCCGATGATACCCCTGAGGCAAGGCAAGGTTTTCGCTTCAAATACACTCCCGAACCTATCCAACCTATTGCTAAAACACAAATCTATTTGGTAGATAAGCCTAAATCGGCACAAGCCGAAATTCGCATAGGCTATGTAACGCCTGCTGTAAAATATGACGCTTTGGGTGAGTCATATAAAATTACTTTGATGAATTACGTTTTGGGAGGTGCTTTCAATAGCCGTATCAACTTGAATTTGCGTGAAGATAAAGGCTGGACGTATGGAGCAAGGTCTTCTTTTGTAGCTGGTGACTATGATATGCGTTATACAGCAAGCGGAGGTATCAAAATTCAGGCTACGGATAGTGCCGTATTTGAGTTTATGAAGGAAATTCGCAACTATGCTGAAAATGGCATTACCGATAAAGAACTTGCTTTCACCAAATCTTCTATTGGGCAATCAGAGGCTTTGCGTTATGAGACTTCGTTCCAGAAAGCCGCTTTTCTTAATCGCATTCTCACCTATAATTTGCCCACCAATTTTACCGAAAAACAAAATGAAATCTTGAAAAATATTACAAAGGAGGAAATCAATGCTTTGGCAAAAAAATATTTGCCCTACAACAATATGGCTATTGTAGTAGTTGCTGATAAAAGTGTAGTTGCCAAAGGGCTTATGCGTTTGGGCTATCAAATTACTGAACTTGATGTGAATGGCAAAGTTTTAGTGGCAGACCTTGCCCAAGCAGAAGCCGAAAAAGCACGATTAGAGGCTGAAAAGGCAAAAGCCGAAGCTGAAAAAGCCCGTTTGGAAGCAGAAAAAGCCAAAGCAGAGGCAGAAGCCAATCAGAAAGGTAAGAAGAAAAAGAAAGAACGTAAGAAAAAGAAAGCCAAAGAAGCAGAAGTTACCCGATAGTGAGAAAAACAAATTGCTCTATACAAACAATAAAAATGCCTTCACTTAAAAATGAAGGCATTTTTTATTTATGAAAAGCATTTATTTTTTATTTTCGGCTTTAGCAGGTTGTTTTCCGTCTTGTTTTGTGATGTTTTTAGTTGTATCAGGAGCAGGGGTACCATCTTGTAGATTTGAACCATTAGAGACACTGAAAAACTTTTCACGAATGGCTTTAACGCGTTTGGCGGCATTAGGGTCATCAGGGTACTGCTGACGCAACTGCCGAGCCGAATCCCCTTTTATACCATACACGTAAATATCTCCTTCACGTACATCTCTAATTTTTTTCAAATCGGAATTATTGTATTGGTCTAAATTGCAAGCCTCTAAGGCAAACATTACTATTGCTGAAAAAGCTAATTTTTGTATCAAAGACTTCATAAAGAAATACATTATTTTTTCGCAAGGCAAAACTATATTTTTTTCGGTATTGTTGCAAAAAAAATCAATTTTTTTCACGTATTTTTCGCCACCATTCTTGCAGAAAACCTATTCCATAACTTGTAAGTTGAATAAAAACCGCCCAAACACTCATGAAAGCAATTTTAAAACTTTTGATTTTCAGCAAGGCATCAATAAAAATTACAACTTTGTAAATTCCTAAAAGACCTATTGAAACCCAAGCCAAAGGCTTGAAAAATAAAAATTGCAAAGGAATAGAAAGCAGGAACAGCACAAAAAACGCAGGAAAGAAATGCACTAATTTTATTTCTTCGGGATGAAAACGACTAATATTGATACGTCCTCTACCGAAAAAGTGCAACTGTTTGGCAAATTGACGAAAAGATGTTCGGCGTTTATGATACACAAAGGCATTGGGAATGAGTCCTACTCGGAAGCCATTTTTTTCAATTCGGATGCTAAACTCAATGTCTTCGCCCATACGTGTAATGATGTAACCTCCTGTTTTCTCAAATACTTGCCGAGAAATACCCATATTAAAACTACGAGGACGAAATCGCTCTGCTGATTTCCGATTACCACGTATGCCTCCTGTGGAAAAAATAGAGGTCATGGCATAACTAATCGCTTTTTGAGTATCGGTAAAACTTTGGTGAGCTGTATCGGGACCTCCGTAAGCATCTAAATAATTTTTTTGCAGGAAATCATAGACTTTCTGCAAGTAATCAGGTGGCACAATGCAATCTGAATCAAACACAATAAAATAATCGCCTTGTGCTTGCTGGTAAGCAAAATTTCTTGTGAAACCTTGTCCAACATTTTCAGCCCTGTCAAAATAACGAATAGGCAACAGATGCTGAAACTGCTCTACAACTTTATCAGACTTATGATTTGAGCCGTCTTCTACCACAATGATTTCCCAACGAATTTTTTCTTTATCAAACACTTGTTCAGTGAGCGACTGCAAAAGTTCGCTCAATTCGTCAGGACGATTATACACAGGAATAATAATGGAAAAAAACACGTTTTTGGCAGTTAGTAGTTAGTACAGAGTATTGAGTACAGAGTATTGAATACAAAGTTGAGTAATAGAGTATTTGAGTGTAGCTGCAAGATACAATTTTACTTATCATTTTTTTTATCTATGCGTAACCTTTCCTCACGATTAGCAATTTCCCAAGCGGTCAGGAATATGAGTTGGGCGATTTTTGCCATTTTCGGATAATGAATTTTTTCGGGAGTATCTGTGGGTTGGTGATAGTCTTCGTGTAATCCACTGAAATAAAATATGATAGGAATATTTTTTTTTGCGAAATTATAGTGGTCCGAACGATAATAAAGCATTTCAGGGTGTAAAGGGTCATTATAGGTATAATCTAAGGTGATTTTAGTATATCTTTGATTGACTGCCTTTTGTATGCTATCCAACTCTTTTGAAATTTTATCCGAGCCTATGATATATACATATTCTTCATTTTGCTTTTCCGTGTAAGTTTTGTCAATTCTACCAATCATATCCACATTCAAATCTACAATCGTTTTTTCCAAAGGAAATAAAGGCTGAAAATCAGCATAATATCGTGAGCCTAAAAGTCCTACTTCTTCGGCAGTTAGCAGTAAGAATACGATACTACGACGAGGAGTAAAACCTGCTTTTTTAGCAAGCATAAAGGCTTCTGCAATTTCAAGAATACTGGAAACGCCTGAAGCATTATCATCGGCACCGAAATAAATTTTGCCTTCTTGGATGCCTTCGTGGTCATAATGCCCTGAAATGATAATGTATTCATCTTTTTTGTCAGAGCCTTCAATCCAGCCTACTACATTTTCGGTGGTAACTAAGGTGGTATTTTGGCGTCTTCCACTCAACCGACTTCCTAAACTATACTCCCAATCTGAACGCTCCAACTTAAAAGTCTGTAAATAAGGGTTTTGCTTATTTTTAGGATTAGCAGGCTTCAAGCCTATACGCTTCATTTCTTGAGCAAGGTATAAAGCCGCCTTTTTTTGCCCTTTGGTGGCTGTTTTTCTACCTTCCATCTCCGCAGAAGCCAATTTGAAAAGATGTCTTTGTAAATCTTTTACTTGAATAGTTTTAGAAAAATGTACTCCTGCCGTATCAGGAGCAATTTGAGTCTGAGGTATAGTGCTTTGGGCAAAAATATGGCAAGTAAGCCCCAAACTCAAAAGAAACGAATAAACTTTCATATACTAATGTTTCGCTGTAACTTTTTGCCAAATTAACAAATTCTTTACAAAACTTGAAAAAAATCTTTGTTGTATTGTTATATTTGCAAATGTTCTCTAATTTTGAACTTGTTTTTACTTGCAAACATTTTTTCTGCACAATTTGTATTGAGTTAAACATAAACTTAAAACTTATGACAACCGCTACCACACAAAAAAAGAATTGGCTTGTAGATATGCTTACAAGTTCTTTGGGCAGAAAGCTCATTATGGCACTAACAGGGCTTTTTTTAATTTTGTTTTTGGTAGTTCATCTTTTAGGAAATTTACAACTTCTCAAAGGCGATAACGGTGAATCATTCAACCGCTATGCTGATTTTATGGGGCATAACCCATTGATTCAAACAATTTCTATTGCTAATTTCTTTTTCATTATCTTACACATTATAACCAGTATTTTGCTTACAATCAAAAATCGGGCGGCTCGTCCTGTACAGTATGCTTATGTGAATTTAAGTAAAAGTAGTTCTTGGGCTTCTCGGAATATGATGCTTTTAGGTACAGTTGTCTTGATTTTCTTGGTAGTGCATTTACAGGCTTTTTGGGCAAAATCTAAATTTGGTGGCTTAAACGAAATCACCATTGATGGCAAAAAAATGCATAACTTGTATGAAGCTACACAACTTGCCTTCAATGAACTTTGGATAGTTATTCTATATGTAGTTTCTATGGTAGGACTTGCATTTCATTTGGTTCATGGCTTTAAGAGTGCTTTTCAGACACTTGGTCTGAACCACAAAAAATATAATGGTCTGATTCATCATGTGGGAATTGCTTTTGCGGTGTTCGTACCTGCGGCGTATGCTTGTATTCCTGTACTTATGCATACCAAGCAGGAAAGTTTTTCACCAGTGGCATTAGGGGGCTGTTTAGTATTGGCAATAGCAGTTTCTGCGATGGTAAAACCTCGCAAAGAAAGAAAAATGCTTGAAGGAAGTGCAGGATAAAAATATGCTAAATTTAGAATACATTAGAGAAAAGATATTGCTTTTTTCGGAAGCAAACCTGTCTTAAAAGCTTATTTTCAGCTATTATGTGAAAAGAAAAGCCTATTAAATGGAATGACTGAATAAAAACATTTTTTTCTAAAAAAACATAAATCCATAGTACATTATGAAATTAGATGCTAAAATTCCCGAAGGACCACTTGCTGAAAAATGGGATAGACACAAGTTTAATCTGAAACTTGTTAGTCCTGCTAATAAACGCAAATATGAAATTATTGTCGTAGGAACAGGTTTGGCAGGAGCTTCTGCTGCCGCTACGCTTGCTGAATTAGGTTACAATGTAAAGGCATTTTGTTTTCAGGATAGTCCTCGCAGGGCTCACTCTATTGCGGCACAAGGAGGTATCAATGCTGCCAAAAACTACAAAAATGACGGAGATAGTGTTTTCCGCTTGTTTTACGATACTATTAAAGGAGGAGATTACCGAGCTCGTGAGGCAAATGTTTATCGTTTGGCACAAGTTTCGGTTAATATCATTGACCAGTGCGTAGCTCAGGGCGTACCTTTTGCACGCGAGTATGGCGGGCTCTTGGATAATCGTTCTTTTGGTGGAGCTCAGGTTTCACGTACCTTCTATGCCAAAGGTCAGACAGGGCAACAACTGCTTTTAGGAGCATACCAAGCCATGAGCCGACAAATTGCCGCAGGCAAGATTCAAATGTTCCCTCGTACCGAACTCATGGATATAGTGGTAGTAGATGGCAAGTGCCGTGGCATTATCACTCGGAACTTGGTTACAGGTGAAATTGAGGCTCATTCGGCTCATGCAGTTTTACTTTGTACAGGAGGTTATGGTAATGTATTTTACCTTTCTACTAATGCCATGAACTCTAATGGTTCAGCGGCGTGGAGGGCTCACAAACGTGGAGCTTTTTTTGCCAATCCTTGTTTCACACAAATTCACCCTACTTGTATTCCTGTTTCAGGTGATTATCAATCTAAATTAACCTTGATGTCTGAGTCTTTGCGTAATGACGGACGCGTGTGGGTGCCTAAAAAAATTGAAGATGCCGAAGCCATTCGCAAAGGTTTGAAATCTCCCAAAGACATCAAGGAAGAAGACCGCGATTATTTCTTGGAAAGAAAATATCCTTCTTTTGGTAATTTAGTGCCTCGGGATGTTGCTTCTCGGAATGCCAAATACGTATGCGATGAAGGTAGAGGCGTGAGTCAAACAGGTTTGGCAGTGTATTTGGATTTCGCTGATGCTATCAAACGCGATGGCAAGGCTGTTATTGAAGCCAAGTATGGCAACTTGTTTGATATGTATAAGCAAATTACCGACCAAGACCCCTACGAAGTACCTATGATGATTTATCCTGCGGTACATTACACAATGGGAGGTTTATGGGTAGATTACAACTTGATGACTACTATTCCAGGGCTTTACGCACTTGGCGAATGTAATTTCTCAGACCATGGGGCAAATCGTTTAGGGGCTTCAGCACTTATGCAGGGGCTTGCTGATGGTTATTTCATTATTCCTTACACTATTGGAGACTATTTGGCTACTATTGGACCTTCTGATAGAGTACCTACTTCGCACCCTGCTTTTGAAGAAGCTAAAAAAGAAGTGAAAGACCGCATTCATAAACTTCTTTCTATCAAGGGCAATAGAACCGTTGATGAAATTCATAGAGAATTAGGAAAAGTTATGTGGGACTATTGTGGTATGTCTCGCAATGCCGAAGGTTTGAAATATGCCAAAGGTAAAATTCGTGAATTGCGTGAGGAATTCTGGAAGAATGTAAAAGTTACAGGAACCAACGAAGAATTTAATCAAACTTTGGAAAAAGCCTATCGTGTAGCGGATTTCTTGGAACTTGGCGAACTTATGGTTGATGATGCATTGCATAGAAATGAGTCTTGTGGTGGGCATTTCCGAGAAGAATATCAAATTGACGGAGAAGCCAAACGCGATGATGAAAATTTTGCTTATGTTGCGGCTTGGGAGTATAAAGGTGATGACCAACCCGAAGTTTTACATAAAGAGGAATTGATTTTTGAAAACGTAAAACTTACGCAAAGGAGCTACAAATAATTTGATAATCAACGGCTTTTTTTAATCCCGAAAAATTCAATTTTTCGGGATTTTTTCTTATATTTATGGAAAAGTTGTTGGTATGGAAACTCCTGTAAAACTCAGTGTAGAAGAATACATGGAGCGTGAAGCCCAAAGCGAATACAAAAGCGAGTATCACGCAGGGGAGATTGTAGCTATGGCAGGGGCTTCTCGCAATCACAATATTGTAGTGGTAAATTTGTTAAAAAAATTAGCATTATGTCTTGAAGATAAAAATTGCATTACACTACCCAGCGATATGCTTCTAAAACTGCCTGTTTGCGAAAAATATGTGTATCCTGATATTGTAATAGTATGCGGGGAAGAGAAATACGAAAAATACAAAGGCATAGACGTTCTGCTCAATCCTACCATTATTATTGAAGTTTTGTCTATTAGCACGGCTCACTATGATAGCCACGAGAAATTAGAATGTTATTTGACTTTGGAGAGTTTGCAGGAATATTGGCTGGTGGATAGTGAAAAAGTTTCTGTCAAAAGCTACAAACGCCAAAGCAATAATGATTG
>JANWZC010000108.1 GCA_025054975.1 Raineya sp. | reverse complement strand
AGTGCGTAAATCGCCAAGTTCAGGCTTTTGTTTCAAGGCTTCACGAATTTCTTGATAGGCACCTATCATAGTATCTTCCAGCCCCGAGCGTACAATAGCTTCTTCATCAGAACCTTGTACGATTCTGCTTCTTTCCTCAGGGGGAAGTTTCTTACCTGTAAGCGCTTCTACGGTATCTACTATTTTGCCATAGCTTTTTTCTTCGGCACGCTTGCCCATACGCCCAAAACGTACATTAGAGAGATTTTTTAACCATTCAAAATAAGACACCGTAACTCCTCCTGCATTCAAATACAAGTCGGGAATAATGACAATACCCTTTTGGAGCAAAATTTCCTCTGCTGCCATCGTAACAGGACCATTAGCGGCTTCGGCAATAATTTTTGCTTTGATTTTATCAGCATTATCTTTGGTAATTTGGTTTTCCAAAGCCGCAGGAATAAGAATATCACATTCCATTTCAAGCATAGAAATGGAATTTTCAATGTTAGTTGCCCCAGGAAAATTCAGGATAGATTTAGTTTCTTTGCGATGTTTGAAAACAGCTTCTACATCTAATCCATTCGGATTGTAAATACCTCCTTCGTACTCGGCAATACCTATAATTTTAGCTCCTGCCTCGTGTAAAAATTTAGCCGAATGATAACCAACGTTACCGAAGCCTTGAATGATAATGGTTTTGCCTTCTATGCCTTTGGTTAGACCGATTTTCTTGGCATCTTCTTCGTAGCTCAAAAACTCTCTAATTCCATAAAAAACTCCTAATCCAGTGGCTTCGGTGCGTCCGCGGATTCCCCCAATACCAATAGGTTTGCCTGTAACACAGCCTTGTGCATCGGTATCTCCAAACTTGAAAGTCATGTAGGTATCGGCAATCCAGCCCATTTCTCTACCACTAGTGCCGTAGTCAGGAGCGGGAACATCCAAAGAAGGACCAATTAAGTTTTTCTTGATAAGTTCAGCAGCGAAACGGCGAGTAACTTTTTCCAATACTTTTTCTGAAACTTTGCGAGGATCTATTTTCACTCCTCCTTTAGCACCACCAAAAGGTACATTTACCACCGCACATTTGAAGGTCATTAGGGTTGCGAGGGCTTTTACCTCGTCCTCCGAAACTTCGGGGCTGTAACGAATACCTCCTTTCGTGGGCAATTTATGCAAACTATGCTGAACACGAATCCCCTCAATGTTATGAATCTCACCGTCAATTTCAACAGGAAAGTACACCTTATAGACACTATTGCAGTTTCTAATTCTCTCTAGAAGTCCTTTTGGTAATCCTGTATGTTTGGCAGCTTTGTCATAGTAATACATCACGGTTTCTAAAAATTTTTTACCTTCTTCCAGATAGTTGCTCATAATTTTATCATTTTAGAGTGAAACATTGCATTTTTGCTTTGCAAATTTTAATTTTTTCTAAAAAAAATCATAAAAATTCTTGAAAAAATTTTATTTACTGTAGGTTATTCCAAAACCTTGTTGATAGCGTGTATTATGCCATTTTTGGCTGTAATATCGGCAGCTACGACTTGCACCTCACCAATAGTGATTTTGTCGCCTTCTACCCTTACTTTTAATTTTTTACCTTCCAATGTAGTGATTTCAGAAGTTTTTTGAAGTGTTTTTACATCAAACTTACCTTTAATGATATGCCTTCTGATAAAACTTGCTCCTTGCGAAACAAATTTGCTCATTTTAGCTTCTCCCAGACTTTCAATGGCTTTGTTGTTAGGGGCAAGTACGGTGTATTCGCCTTCGGCTAGCATTTTAGAATATTCGGTATTCAGATACGAGGCAAACATAGAAAAATTTTCACCCGTATTTAGGATATCAGTAATGGTAGGAGCTTCTTGAATGTTAGCTATGGGTTTTTGCTCTTGAATGGCTTTGGTACTATCTTGAAGATTATTCACAGGAGTTTGAGAATTGTTATCATCTTTGCAGGCAAAAAGGAACATTAGAATCGCCAACAGAAAAAAATTCTTGAACATATTAGAAAAGTTTTATTGGTGAAACAATTTGGTGCAAAATTGCAAAAAAAAGATTTTCCTAAAAATAGCCGTAAAGGATTTTTAATTCATTTTTTGTGTTTTTGGAGTGAAAAATGTTTCTTTGCAACAAAAAATAAGTTTATGTCAATTCATAGAGAAGGTTTTGCCACTATCTTTTTGGTGCTTTTTGTATCTACCTTATTGTATTTGGGGATAACTTGGCTTTTTCCTGAAAATAAAATTCTACAAAACATAGTTTTAGCTACTTGTTTGGTAGTTTTTGTAATTGTAGTGCAATTTTTTCGCAATCCAACCAGATTGATTGAACAAAATCCTAATCATATTCTTGCACCTGCCGATGGCAAAATAGTAGCCATTGAAGAAGTATTTGAGGAGGAGTTTTTGCAAAAAAACTGCCGTCAGATTTCTATTTTTATGTCTCCGTTCAATGTGCATATCAATCGTAATCCTGTTTCAGGAGAAGTGAGTTATTTTCAGTATCATCCGGGCAAGTATTTAGTAGCTTGGCATCCTAAATCCAGCACCGAAAACGAAAGAACAACTATTGCCATTCGCACCCCTGAGGGAAAAGAAGTTTTGCTCAGGCAAATTGCAGGAGCTTTGGCAAGGCGTATCGTGTGGTATGTGCAAAAAGGACAACAAGTAACCCAAGGCGAGGAATTTGGGTTTATTAAATTTGGTTCTCGGGTGGATATCTTTATTCCTTTGGAAGCCAAAATACAAGTAAAAATCGGTGATAAAAGTGTAGGTGGGAAAACTATTATTGCCACTTGGTAGGAGAGTTGTATTGCTTTTGCAATCTTTCCAAATAGGTTTGTATAGAGTGAGCCTGCAAGCTATCGGTAGAATAGTCCCATAGCATATCCATAAGAGTAGTCAAGGTATTTTCAGCAGTTTCAAAGATATTGCCAAAATATTCAATTTCCATTAGTCCTTCGGTTTTTAGTTTTACCCCTATGCCTGAGTGATATAAGTTCGGTGGGTTTTTTACTACACTATCTTCTTCGTTATAAATGCGAAAAGTTTGATTGCGAAGCACATTATCGTAGCTGGAAGCAAAAAGTAAATCACCTACTTTGGGTTGTCCGAAGGTATAAACTCCTTGAATGGCAAATTTTTCATCAAAAAGTCGGCGAGCAGTGAGTTGTGCCAAAGCTCCGCCTTGGCTGTGTCCTGTGAGCCAAAGTGTTTGAGTGGGTTCGTAATGAGAACGTAACTGCTCCATAAGTTTCTCCCAAACTACTTGGATAGCTTCCCAAAAACCTTGTCGTACATTGCCTAATCCATAAACATAAGCACGGTTGTCGAGATTATTGAGCCAATCTTCCAAGCTATTTTCCTCTGTGCCTCTGAATGCAATGATAAAGCAATTTTCATTAGCAGCTATCAAAACATTCGTATCATATCCTTTTGATTTGCCTTCATGTAAAAAAATAAAATATTGATAACCTGCATTTTGTAAATCTGCTTGTAAATGATGTTCATCATTTCGGTAAGCCCAAGCCGAAATTTGAGCCATATGTAAAGCATTTTGCAGTTCAAAATCACAGGCTTTGTGTAAAAGCGGTAACATAGAGTTATTGCATTTTTACTACAAGTTGTGTTCGAAATTTTGTTTCATTTGTAATTAAGTGAAAAGTTTGTATTTTTGCAAAGTTTTTTCACTAAAATTTTTATCACTGTGGATTTATTTGAACGTTTATTGAAAGATAGAGGTCCCTTAGGACAACACGCCAAAGAGGCTCATGGTTATTTTACTTTCCCTAAATTAGAGGGAGAGATTGCACCGAGAATGAAGTTCAGAGGTAAAGAGGTGCTTACTTGGAGTTTGAACAACTATCTAGGGCTTGCCAATCACCCTGAAGTACGCAAAGCTGATGCCGAAGCCGCTGCCAAATGGGGTATGGCTTACCCTATGGGGGCAAGGATGATGTCAGGTAATTCAGATTTGCATGAAGAGTTAGAGCAACGTTTAGCCAAATTTGTAGGCAAGGAAGATGCGGTTTTGCTCAACTATGGGTATCAGGGTATTATGTCGGCAATTGATGCCTTGATGACCCGCCACGATGTTATTGTGTATGACTCTCTTTCACACGCTTGTATCATTGATGGGGTGCGTTTGCACTTAGGCAAGCGTTTTGTGTATCCTCATAATGATATGGATGCTCTGGAAAAACAACTCCAAAGAGCCACACGTATCATTGAACAGACAGGAGGTTCTATTTTGGTGATTACCGAAGGAGTATTTGGTATGGAAGGCACCACAGGGAATTTGAAAGATATTGTGGCTCTCAAACAAAAATACGAGTTTCGTTTAATGGTTGATGATGCTCACGGCTTTGGTACTATGGGCAAAACAGGAGCAGGTACAGGTGAGCATCAAGGCGTACAAGACGGCATTGATATTTATTTTTCAACTTTTGCCAAATCTATGGCAAGTATTGGAGCATTTTTAGCTGCCGATGCCCAAGTCTGCGATTATTTGCGTTACAATACACGTTCGCAGATTTTTGCGAAAACCTTGCCTATGGTGCTTGTAGAGGGAGCCTTGAAACGTTTAGAGCTTTTGCAAACTCGTCCCGAATTACGTGAAAATCTTTGGAAAATTGTAAATGCTCTACAAAATGGCTTGAAAGAAAAAGGCTTTAATATTGGTAGAACTGTATCTCCTGTTACACCTGTATTTTTGCAAGGTGGCAAAAGTGAAGCTACAAAAATAACAATGGATTTACGAGAAAATTACAATATTTTCTGCTCGGTGGTAGCGTATCCCGTTATTCCCAAAGATAGAATTATGCTTCGCCTCATACCTACGGCAGTACATACTTTGCAAGATGTTGCCGAAACGATAGCCGCTTTTGAGCAAGTAGCCGTTAAGCTTAAAGAAGGTGCTTACGCAGGCGATACGATTGCCGTACCTATGTTATAAAACAAATTTTCCCCTCCTTGAAAGCAGGAGGGGAAATTTCAAATAAAAGTTATTAGTTTATCAAAATCAAATCTTTGTTACAATCTCATCAACAATGCCATAAGCCACAGATTCTTCAGCGTTCATCCAGTAGTCGCGGTCAAAGTCTTTCATAATTTGTTCCACGCTTTTACCGCAATTTTGGGCTAAAATTTTAGCTCCCAGTTCTTTGGTTTTTAGAATTTCCTTTGCCGTAATAGCAATATCGCTGGCTTGTCCCTGAATGTATCCTCCTATGGCAGGCTGATGAATCATTACTCTGGCACTTGGATATATAAACCTTCTACCTTTTTTACCACCCGAAAGCAAAATTGAACCCATTGAAGCGGCAAGTCCGATACAAACTGTACTTACAGGTGAGCTAATCATCTGCATGGTATCATAAATTATCATGCCCGAAGTAACCACACCGCCTGGGCTATTGATGTAGAAAGTAATTTCCTTACCTGGATCTTGGGCTTCCAAGTAAAGCAATCTATCTACCACGTATTTAGCCGACTCGTCATGGACTGCCCCCCACAAAAAAATTTTTCTTTGAGCTAAAAACTCTCTTTCAAATTTGGCATTACTAAGCTCGGCAAGTAGTTCTTGTAAATCTTCAGCTTTTATCATAGGTTAAAAAAGGATTTATCGTTGGAATTTTTTATTTCAATTTTATAAACGAACTAAAAATCTTTTTGCTACACTTATACTTGAAAAAATTTGATTTTAGTCCCTTCTTCCTTTTAAGGAGGAGTTGAGGATGGTTATAAATAATTTCTTCTACAAAACTACTTTTCATTCGGTATAACTTGAATTATTACGAGGTGGTTGTCTATAAGTCAAAGTTACAACAAGTAAATCAGAAAAAAGATTATTTTGAGTCGCAAATTTTGAATGTTTTTAAGTAATACGCAAATATGCAAAAAATTATGATTGCTCTTGAATTTTTTGAGTAAGAAAAATAAAATCTGAAACAGAAAGTTGTTCTGCACGCTTTTGAAGCATACTTTCTGCTTTGAGACTCTCAGATTTCAAGAATTTTTGTAGAGCATTTCGCAAAGTTTTTCGTCTTTGGTTGAAAGCTGTTTTGACTACCTCAAAAAATAAATTTTCATCACAAGATAATTTCACAACAGAATTTCTTTGCAAGCGAATTACTCCTGATTTTACTTTGGGTGGTGGCTGAAAAACATGTTCAGGTACGGTGAAATGATATTTCACTTCATAATAAGCCTGCAAAAGAACACTTAAAATGCCGTAATCTTTACTACCTGGTGCAGAGGCAAGTCTTTCTGCAACTTCTTTTTGAAGCATACATACTACCTCAGCAACCTGCTGACGATTTTGAAGAATTTTGAAAAAAATTTGTGAGGAAATATTGTAGGGGAAATTGCCGATTATTGCTATATTTGAAAAAAAATTGGAATGTAAGTCTAAATTCAGAAAATCTCCTTCCCAAAGGCGGTTTTCTTGTGCCAATACTGCAAAATGCTCTTTTAGGTAAGAAATAGACTCTTTATCAATTTCAATAACGTACAAGGGATTAGGTTTGTGAAGTAGAAATTGTGTTAGCACTCCTGTACCTGCTCCAATCTCTAAAACAGGTATTTCCGCTGAACTTTGCAAGAGTTCTACAATTTTTTGAGCAATTTTGAGGTCTTTTAAGAAATGTTGTCCTAAATATTTTTTAGGTTTTACCATAAGGCAATTTTAGTAAAATAAAACAAATGAAAAAAAATCCCTTGTAATAATTGAAAAAAATCAAAAACTTGCGAAACTTTTTATAAAAAAACAAACACCACTGAAAATTAGGTAGTTATGGCGAAAAAATCAAAAACTACTCTTAATGTTTCCAACAAAAAAGTAACCGCTTTTTTGAAAGCAATGGCTCATCCTATTCGTATGGATATTGTAAATTTATTGCTACAAACCACCCAAATGACCGTTTCTGAAATTTGCGAAAGTTTAGATTTGGAGCAATCTCTTACTTCGCATCACTTGGCAAATATGCGAAATAGCGGTGTACTGGCAAGCAAAAGAGAAGGGAAAAATATTCAATATATGCTCAAAAGTTCTAAAATTGAAGAGATACTGAACATTATTAAAGAGTTGGTTGAAGAATAAATTGAATAAATCTAGTAATGATGATGTCAAATACTTTGTAGAAATACAATATTCAATGTCTCTACAAAAATTTATACTGAATGTAAAGTGGTTTTGAGGAAAATATATCAAAACCATTCTTTTTTAGTCGTTGAGCCAAGCCGAAATGCCAAAAGAGTAGTACAAAACCAAATTTCTTTGAGTATAAATACTGAAAAATTTACCTTCTGCGGCTTATCACTAACACGGCATTTTTATTCGCAAAAAAATCTTGAAGATATGTTTATCAATTCCAAGATTTTTGTAACTTTGATACGTGCAAAGTTTATTTTATGGTTACGCAAATTACTGATGGGGTAAAAGTAAGCGTACAAACCTTGTACCACCCTGAATATTCTAATGCCAAACAATCGCATTTTGCTTTTACCTACAAAGTTCGTATTGAAAACGGAAGCAATCATACCATTCAACTGCTTACACGGCATTGGATTATTTACGATTCTTGCGGCACAATTACCGAAGTAAAAGGGGAAGGAGTTGTAGGAAAACAACCCGTTCTTGAACCTGGAGATATATATGAATATGTTTCTGGCTGCAATTTGAGGTCAGAAATTGGGAAAATGCGAGGTAGTTATGTAATGCAACGCCATATGGACGGCAAAAAAATGATAGTAATTATCCCCGAGTTCAAACTCATTGTGCCTTATAGGCTAAATTGAATTTTTTGAAAAAATCTCAAGTTTCTATATGAATAAAAATTTATTTTTTATATTTGTAATGCTATTATCAGGTTTTATAAGTTCTTGTGTATCCTCTAAAAAAATTATTTCATCAAATAATTATTCGCCAAGCCAAAATCAAGATAGAAAAGTACAAATTGAAAAAGTCATTCAAACAGCCAAGACATATTTGGGAACACCTTATAAGTACGCAGGCAACGACAAAAATGGTATAGATTGCTCAGGACTCACTTGTAAGGCTTATGAAAGCATTGGAATTAAATTACCACGCATAGCAGGCGACCAAACCCAAATAGGAAATAAGATTGCTCTGCAAGATATTCAAGAGGGAGATTTAGTTTTTTTCAAAGAATCTATGAAAGCAAGTAATAAAATTACACACGTAGGCATTGTAAGTAAAGTGAATGAACCTAATAAAGATGTGATTTTCATTCACGCTTCTACTTCCAGAGGCGTAATAGAAAGCCAACTTTTTTCTAAATATTGGAAATCTTTGATAGTGAGCGTAGTGCGTGTGATAAAGTGATTTTTTGTCTGAAACACTAAAACTTTACGCTTTATGAAAAAATTTTCTTGTATAGCGGTAGATGATAGCCCTATACAACTCACCTTGCTTAAAAATTATATTCAAAAAACACCTGAGTTAGAACTTACAGCAACTTTTGCCAATCCGATTGAAGCGTATCAATTTCTCCAAAAAAACAATGTAGATATATTACTATTGGATATTGATATGCCTGAAATCAGCGGCATAGACTTGCTGAAAATGCTCAAAAAACAGCCTGCTACCATTCTAATTACCTCTAAAACTGAATTTGCTCTACAAGCCTTTGAACTTGATGCCGTAGATTATATTGTGAAGCCTCCTGAATATCCTCGTTTTTTGAAGGCTATCCAAAAAGCTACTCATCTTTTGGAAGCAGAAATAAAGTCTAATGGCAGTACCAGCAATCATTCAGAGATATTTGTAAAAGTGGCAGGCAAACTTATCCGTTTGCAGCTTGATGAAATTTTATTTATTGAAGCCTTATCGGATTATGTAATCATCCATACCGAAGAAAAACGTCAGCACGTAGTGTACGCTACTATGAAATACTTTGAAGAAAAACTTAGCAACTACGGACAATTTAAACGAATTCACAGGTCTTACATTGTGAATATGCAAAAAGTAAAAAGTATTGATGAAAACCAAAATGTAGTGATAGGAGAAAAAACTCTTCCCATTGGCAATACCTATAGAGAAGAGTTTTTGAAAAGCCTGAATAAATTGTAACTATTTTTTCTGTTTGTTGCCCTATTTTTATCAAATCATCTACAAGTTTGCAAGAAGGCCAGCTTTCTAACTCGTCTAATACTTTTTTGGGTTGTGGTTCAAAATGTATGATGAATATATTTTGAGTTCAAAGTATAATTGAGCCTTTCAATTTTTTTATACTCAACTAGCAGAGTTTTTGATTTTATAGAAATTAGAACTAGTAAAAATCAATCTTTTATATTTATGAAATCCACAAAACGAGTTTTTGTTTAGTATAAGAACACAGAAAGAACAAAGTTTAGTAAAAATAAGGAATGATTTATTCCAAGACAAAACTCTT
>JANWZC010000107.1 GCA_025054975.1 Raineya sp. | reverse complement strand
GGTATGCCTATTTCAGACCCTACGGCAGGTTTTAAGTGTTATCGCAGAAAAGTATTACAAACCATAGAGCTAGATAAAATCAAGTTTGTAGGTTATGCCTTTCAGATTGAAATGAAATTCCAAACATGGAAATATGGCTTTCGCATCAAAGAAATTCCTATCGTCTTCACAGAAAGAGAACGAGGTGTTTCAAAAATGAGTTTTAAGATTTTCAAAGAGGCTTTTTGGGGCGTAATCTCTCTGAAAATTAGTAGCTTTTTCAAGCGATACCAAGCGGCTTGTTAAAAATCAAATAGCTGAACGTTAGCCTTTATATTCACCTAAAAACTTGGTATTTTTTGTGGAAGTGCGATTATTATACTCAAAAAATTGGTTTCATGCTCCTTTTTAAGTTGTTGGGCGAACTCTGATTGCCCAAATAAGAGCATAAAACCAAGTTTCTTTGAGTACAAGTAGTACAATAAATTTACAACATATCAAATATGTAAAGGTCTATTTTCGGATGCGGCTAGGCAAGCCTCTTTCACTGCTTCCATGTAGGTAGGGTGTGCGTGGCTTTGACGAGCCAAATCCTCGGCAGAGGCTCTGAACTCCATAGCAGTTACTCCTACGGCAATCATATCGGCGGCACGAGCCCCGATGATATGCATACCCAAAATTTCATCAGTTTCTTTGTGAGCCAGTACTTTTACGAGTCCTTCAATATCCATGCTTGCCCTTGCTCTGCCCAAAGCCCGATAAGGAAATTGTCCTACTTTATAGGGAATACCTTTTTGTTTAAGTTCTTCTTCGGTATAACCTACTCCTGCCACTTCGGGCCAAGTATAAACTACATTGGGAATCAGCAAGTAATTGATATGCGGCTTCTGACCTGCAATAGTTTCAGCTACAAAAATACCTTCTTCTTCTGCTTTGTGAGCCAGCATAGCTCCTCGTACTACATCACCGATGGCATAAATACCTTTTACTTTTGTTTCCAAGTGTTCATCTACTTCAATTCTACCTCTTTCATCTGTTTTCAGACCTACATTTTCCAAAGCCAATCCTTCGGTGTAAGGTTTTCTTCCAATAGCAATCAGACAATATTCCGCTCTAAATTCTTGACTTTCTCCATTAGCATTATCGGCTTTTACGATTACCTCTTTGCCTGTATTCTGTACAGACGTAACCTTGTGATTGAAATGAAACTCAATGCCTAACTTTTTAGTAGCTTTGAAAAGTTCTTTGCCCATGGTGCCGTCCATAGTAGGTATCATAGAACTGGCATATTCAATCATAGTAATTTTTGTTCCCAAGCGTGCATATACCGAACCTAATTCTGCTCCAATCACACCTGCTCCAATTACAATCATAGATTGAGGCAAACTGGATAAACTCAATGCCTCCGTTGAAGTGATAATTCGCTGTTTATCAATTTGTACGCCGGGCAAAGTAGCAGGTTTAGAACCTGTGGCAATGATGATATTTTTAGCAGTAATTTGTTCGGTAGAGCCATCGGCTTTGGTGATTTTGAGCGTATTTTTATCTACAAAAGAACCTACACCCGTAAAAACCTTAATTTTATTTTTATTCATTAGAAAATTTACTCCATCGCAAGTCATTTTCACAACTTGCGACTTGCGTTTCATCATTTGTTCAAAATCTAACTTGACTCTTCCGAGTTTGATACCATGTTCAGCAAAAGTATGTAATGCATTGTAGTAGTGTTCAGAGGAATCCAAAAGTGCTTTGGAAGGAATACAACCTACATTCAAGCAGGTACCGCCTAAGGTATTGTATTTTTCAATAATAGCGGTTTTGAAGCCTAATTGTGCGGAACGAATAGCGGCAACGTAGCCTCCTGGGCCCGAGCCAATCACAGCTATATCAAATTGAAACTGCATTTTGAAATTGGGTTTGGGTTAAGAAAAAGTTTGAGGGTAAAAATAAACATCGTAGCCAATATTTCAAAAAAACTCAAATCAAATTCAAAAAAATTCGCAAGTATTTTTTTAGACTTTTTGAAAAAATCTTTGTTTTTTTAATAAAAAACGATTACCTTTGATTATCCAAAAGTATTAAGTAAAAACCGCCTGCTCAACTTATGAAAGGCTTTGTAAAATATTTTTTCAGCAAAGATGTTTTTATTATTTTATTGCTTACAGGGGTAATTTCTTTTTTAGTTTCTAATATTAAAATCAATCTTGATGCTCTCAATCCTTTGGAAAAGATGTTCGGAGATTTTGATTTGACAGACATTTATTTTTCTCAAATCAAAACTAAAAAAAACAAAGAACAGAAAGCATCTATAAGTGATGAAAGTAGTGAGGAAGCTGAAAAATTAAAAAGGATTGCTAATACTATCACTGTTGTCAATATTGGTAGTGCAGAGGGTGGCAGAAAAAGATTGACAGAACTTTTGCAAATTATTAATGAATTTCAGCCTCGTTGTGTAGGCATTGATGCTCTCTACAAGAGCTATAAGACCGATAGCATCATGAAACCTATCAATGATGCTTTGGCAGAGGAATTAGCAAAAACTAAAAATTTGGTAATGGCGGCTGAAATTTCTTTCAAAGAAAGTACAAGACAAAAAATTATCAATACCGATGATGAAGATTTTAAGCCTGTATTTGATACGCTGATTACTTCGCATCCTAATTTTATGAAAAATGCGTATCCAGGGCTTGTGAATCTGATTACAGAAGCTACGCGTGATGCCGTTCAGCGGCAAGACCTTGCAGGTGGGCTTGCTACTTGTAGAACTTTTCCCACAAAAGAAAAATTAGATGGCAAGGAATACTTGTTTTTTGGCATTAAGTTGGCTCAATTTTATGCTCCTGATAAAGTAACAAGGTTTTTGCAAAGGAATAATGAAGTAGAATTTATCAATTACATAGGCAATTATGAAAGATTTAATTATGCGAATTTCACAGAACTTTTTGAAATGTACGAAGCCTACAAAAACGGTGAAACACAACTAAAAACTAATTTTGAAAATCTTTTCAAAGATAAGATTGTACTTTTAGGTTTTACGGGGGTGGAAGATATTAACAAAGTTACTTCTGACGAAGACCGATTTTATACACCTCTTAATCCTAATTACGTAGGCAAGGCTGAAAGAGATATGTATGGGGTAATTATCCACGCAAACATTATAGCTATGATTTTATTAGAAGAGTATATTGATGTATCACCTCAATGGTTGGATTTCCTTGTATCGGCTCTTATTACCTATTTAGTTACAGCATTTTTTGTGTTTTTGCACGCAAAATTAGATTTTTGGTATGACGGAATTTCAATTTTGGTACAGTTTTTGTTGAGTTTTTTATTAGTTCTAATTATCATAGAAGTTTTTGATTTATTTCGCTTACGAGTAAATTGGAGTTTAGGGTTTTTAGCAATAGTTTTTATACCTAACTTTGTAGAAGTATATTATGGTGCAGTAGCTAAAATCTATGATTACAGGCAAAGATTACGCAGGTCTCGCGAAAAACAAGTCGCTACGCTGGGCGTAGATGAATAAGTAACCGCAAATAATTAGTCATTTTTCAGAAATAAACTTAAAATTTTTATGAAAAATCCAATGCACATGTTGAGAAAAACTACTTTGCTGCTTGCCTTTTCTGTGATGGCAATGGTAGTGTATGGGCAAGATGAAATCTTTAAGGTGCTTGCCTCAAAAGGTGATGTGAAACTCAAAGCTACTCAAAAAAGACTTTGGGGCGGTAGCTCTTTGAAAAAGACAGATGAAATTGTGGTGGGTAGCGATAGCTACATTGGCTTAATGCACACCAGCGGTAGAACCGTTGAAATTAAGCAACCTGGCACTTACAAAGTAAGCGACCTTGCAGGTAAAGCTGCTTCTGCTGGTAGCAGTACCACTGCCAAGTACGTAAGTTATGTAGCTTCTGAAATAACCAAAGCCGATAAACGCGATATCAACCAAAATCATCGCAAATACATGGCTATGACAGGAGCCGTAGAAAGAGCTAATCCTTGTCTTAATTTAGCTTATTTTGTGCATGAACCTAATGTAAAACCACAGGAAGTTGATATTTTTGGTGATAAGATTATTTTACATCTCTACAAAAGTCCAATCGTAACAAACGACCTGAGAAATAAGACTTATGTCGTGAGAATTTTAGATATGAGAAGAAAGGAGATATTAGCAAATCAGGTGAAAGCAAACGACAAGGCAGAAGCTATTGTAGAACTTGACTTCTCTAAAATAGCACAGCATGGCAGTGCTTTTATTTTAGAGCTATCTGTGAAAGAGTTAGCAGTTCAAGCACGTGAGCATTATGCTATAAATATCGTAAGAGAAGGTGAAAAATATGATAGAGTTAAAAAAGCAATTGCAGAATTGCAAGACGGTACAGCTTTAAGCAAAATTGTAGAGGCAGGTATCTTTGAGCAAGAAGGATTTTACTTAGACGCACTTACAAGCTATGAAAAGGCTATTGCTATGGAGCCTGATGTTGATGCTTTCAAAGTAGCCTATGAAGATTTTCTCATTCGCAACCGAATGAAACTCTTTGCTGACAAGGGTGAAGACGGCAAACCTATTTTGCGTCCTTACACTATCAACCCTGATGTAAAAGAAGAAGATGTGATGAAACCCGAAGCCAAAGCAGAACTTGAAAATGCTCAAAACGATAACAAAAAAGACGTAAAAAAGAAAACTAAATAATCATTTCGTTCTTTGAACAAAAAATGAAAAGAGACGTTTTTGCTTTATAGAACGTCTCTTTTTTACATACTTTACGAGTATAAATCTTGCTAAAAAATAGTGAATGAAAAAATTTTACTTCATATTAGTTTTTCTATTGGTCTTGATACCTTCTTGTCTTATCAAAGAGGAGGAGGTGCAAGGAATTTACGTAACAGGTGATTATACGGTAGTTTTAAGGCATTGGCTCAATCCTTCTAACCCAAATGCCTTCTTCATCGCTAATTACCCCGATAGTTCAGCTATTTCTTATCCTGCTTTTCTGATAGAACTGCGAAAAAATCGCAGATATGCTGTTTTTCACGTGCAAGAAAAAGAAGTATCCCGAAAAGTTTTTTACTACGCTCTCCAACCCAATTTCAACGAAGATAGTCGTAAAATTGAAATCAAAGACCTTAAAATGATATGGGCTAAATCCATAGTCGCCGAAACAGAACTTATTGACCCTGACGAGACTAAATCTGTTATATTGAACGGAGTACTTAACAAATAAAATTTTTTCAAGGATGTAAATTTCTCCTATAACGTATATGTAACATCTTGTAAAATGTGATTCTAAAAGTGTCGCTTGTCAAAAAAGAATGGAGCTATACACTTAAAAATCAAATTTTTAGTACCAACCCAAGTTCCCCTCCTTTGGTTGCTGAATGAAGCCGAAGCCTCGAGAAGAGGATTAAGGGGTGGTTAAAAAAGTACAAATTGCGGGTAAAGTATTGATTGAATTTTGTAAATAATTGTAAATCAAAATTTTGACTTTGTAACTCACGTTAAACTTTTAGAAAACCTAAAAAAAGTCTTGATTTTTAATAATTTGATTGTTACCTAAATTTCACATCCCCGTATTTAGCTCGCACTTTAATCTGCATAGTAGGATTTTTACCGAAACTACCTTTGTATGATTTTTCTTTCCATTCTGTTTCTTTTTCTTGCAGATTGAATTTACTTTTATCCACATACAAAGACCCATATTGCGTTCTGACTTCAAAGTTACCCGAGGTGTTTTCTTTGAATTGCAAAGTTACGTTGGTGTAATCGGCATCAATTTCAATATTTCGGGCATTCTTGCTGATATCTTCAATTTTTACATTGGGCGTATAGGAAAAATCTATGTTCAAATCACCGCTTACTTCTCCCACAAAAAACCTACTTGCAAAATCTACATCTGCCTGCAAATTTTCAACTTTACTGATTTCAGCTTTACCATGAGAAAGGTTCAACCTTAAATTTTGCGTTCTATAAAGTTCTATGTTGCCATAATCTATGTCTAATCTAATATTTTTGCTTTCTTCCAAATCTGCATTGCCATAGGAAATATCCAAAGTAGCATTTTCAATGTAAGCAGTACGAGCATTGCCGAAATCTATTTCAATTATTTTTTCTTTGCCTGTTAGTTGTTCGGCTTTGAAACTACCATAACTTAAATCTACATGCAACTTTCCTTGATGATTGTCCAAGTAAATATCACCAAAATTATTTTCAAGGTGTAAAGGTGTATTTTCAGGCACACTCACTAAATAATTCACTTCAAAACTATTTTTTTCCCCTGTGAAAATTTGAATTTCCAACCTTTTACCATTGAGAATGATATTTCTATTCTGGTTATATTTCAATCCTTTGACGTGAGTTTGCCAAGTTATCCATTCCTCATTTTGTTTTTCAGAAATTTGGATTTGCGACAGAAGCTCATTGGCTCTTTCTTTGCTCAAAGCACGAGCAATAATCTCTACTTCCACCTTGATTTCCTTACCTTGATGCGTGTTGATATGCACTTTGCCATAGGAATTCAAGATTTTCAATCCTGCACTACCCGCAGGGTAACTTCTCTCAACTTGCTTTCTGACTTCTGCTTCTTGGGCTTGAGCAAATGTAAATAACATAAACAAAACTATTACGAACCATTTACAAAGTTTGACCTTTCCCATAGCTATCTTGTCTTTTGAGTTGTTCTTGATATTTTTCCAAAATTTCAATCTGTTGTTCAAGGATTTCTACACGGAGTTTCAGATTGTAAATCATAGCTTGGGTAATGCGTTCAGAATTAGGAATAACACTTAAATCTTGTTTAAGAGCTTGATACGCAGAATCTAACTTTACGAAATCTGCCTCCAATTTTTTCAAAAGTTCAGGGTTGAGTTTTTGGAGTTCTTCTTTTTTTGCCTCAATCAGCGAAGTGTAGTACATTTCAATTTGATTGAGTTGCGGATTTTCGGCAAAAGAATTAGCTTCTTCTGCATTGGGTTGGGTAGGTAAAATCAAAAACCACGCTACACAAACTACTGCAAGCAATAAAATTACTACCGCCGCAATTTGATAAACCTTCCTGAAACCCAACTTATGACCTATTTGAGGTGTTTGCTGAGCAACTTTGTTTTCAAGATGAGCTTCAATATTTTTCCAAATTCTCTCTTCATTTTCCCAAGCGAAAAAGTTTTCTAATTCTTGTTGATGTTGTTGTAGGAATTTCTTGGCTTTATCCATAGTTTGCCCGTTTTGCATTATTCACAAGATATATTCAAAGGTTTTGCAAAATTTGTTTGAGTTTGTTTTTAGCTCTATTGAGTTGAGATTTAGACGTAGATTCGCTAATTTCCAGCATTTGAGCAATTTCTTTGTGGCTCAAATTTTCCAAGTAATACAGCGTAAAAACGGCTCTGAACCCATCGGGCAAAAGTTGTATAGCGTGATGAATTTTCTCTAAATTTTCAGTTTCCCATTCTATTTGTTCTTTTTCGGTAGGATTTTCATCTTGCAAATCAAAGTTTTCATAGTTATAGCTTTGAAAAGTGATTTTACGTTTTTTGAGTAGGTTCAGAGCCTTGTTGATAACAATTTTCTTCAGCCAACTGCCCCAACTCGCCTCCTGACGAAACGTGTGTATCTTCTGAAAAGCCTCTAAAAAGGCTTCCTGCAAAATATCTTCTGCCTCCCCCTGATGATTGAGAATTCGCATAGCCACTGCATACATAGATTTAGCATACAACTTGTAAATTTCGTATTGAGCCTTTCGGTTGCCCTGCTTACACGCTTCTATCAGGTTTTGGTGCAGTTCCAATACATTCATATTTGGGGTTTTCTCGGCTAAAAGACAAACCTTTTTGCAAAAGGTTGCACGAGGGTTGCAAAAATTTTAGGTGTGGTTCAGAATGTACGATAGCGTTAATTTCTATGCCAAAATATAATTTTAATAGCAACAAGTAGTTTTTCAAATCATTCGTCTGTTTGTTACAATTTTTGCTGGTTGGATGTTTTTCATTAACTTCAATTTTCTTCACAAAAAGTTTTGCTTTCCGTCTTTTCTCTAACCATTTTTTACTACCTTTGTACCAATACAATGAGAGCAATTTAATTTATCATTATTTCACTCATAATGTAAAAATGAAATCTTGTTGTCTATAATATCCATCATACATTTTAGAACACAATCTTTACAAAGACTTTTTTTCGCCTGCAAACTCCTTCTTAGTTCCTTCTATAAATTAAAATACACTTTTTAAGGGGCAACTAAATAATGGCTACTTTTTGAAAGCAATTCAATTCTTAACTTTTGCTTATTTAGATTGATTTTACTTAAAAATTGTGTTAATATTGTGCCATATCTGCAAACAATTTGAATGAACAATATTTTTTATAGCAAACAAATCTATTACAATTATGGCAGGTAATAGCACTCAAAAATTAAATTTGACACTCAAAATTTGGCGACAAAAAAATAAGAACGACAAGGGCAGAATGGTGGAGTATAAAGTTACAGCTTCGCCTGATATGTCTTTCTTGGAAATGCTTGATGTATTGAACGAAGATTTACTCCGCAAAGGAGAAGATCCTGTTGCTTTTGACCACGACTGCCGTGAAGGTATCTGCGGAATGTGTAGCTTGTTTATCAACGGACAGCCTCATGGACCTAAACAAACTACTACTTGCCAACTGCACATGCGTAGTTTCAAAGATGGTGATACCATCTACATTGAGCCCTGGCGTGCCAAAGCCTTTCCCGTGATTAAAGATTTGGTAGTGGATAGAAGTGCTTTTGACCGCATCATTCAGGCAGGAGGCTTTATTTCGGTAAATACAGGTGTAACCGTAGATGCCAATGAAATTCCTATTCCTAAACACGTTGCCAGTGAAGCAATGGATGCCGCCACTTGCATTGGTTGCGGTGCTTGTGTAGCTTCTTGCAAGAATGCCTCGGCAATGCTTTTTGTTTCTGCTAAAATTGCTCATTTGGGCTTGCTCCCACAAGGACAAGCCGAACGCAAACGCCGCGTGCAAAAAATGATTGCCCAAATGGATGCCGAAGGTTTTGGTGCTTGTACGAATACAGGTGCTTGTGAGGCTCAATGTCCGAAAGGTATTTCGCTTCGCAACATAGCTCGTATGAACAGAGATTACTATGTTGCCAAACTCACTGCCGAAGAGGAGTTGGTATGATTTTCGTAATAGGTGGCATCCTAATTTTTGGATGCCACCTTAACATCTATCTATTTTAGTGATAAAGTGATTATTCACTTTCAAGGTTGAATAGAGATAAATTATACTCGCTATTTTTCATTATTCTTTTTTCTTGCAAAAATTCTAAGCGATACTTTTCTGCTATCTTGCCATTATTTTTTAACCGATTAAAAATCATTTCATAGTATTCAGGATGAATTTCGCAAGAAATAAAATTACGTTTCAGTTCCCTGCAAAGCATAATTTCCGAGCCACTTCCACCAAATAAGATAAACACATCA
>JANWZC010000106.1 GCA_025054975.1 Raineya sp. | reverse complement strand
CTGATTTCAGCGGCATCGCCTCTATGCAAAACCCCATGTACTCTGCCATTGGTAATTTGGTCGGCTGTAAAAACGCAGCGATAGCACAAAATACAACGTGTCATGTGTAGTTGTATCTTATCGCCGATATCAATTTTTTCAAAGGTACGGCGTTCAAATTCATAGCGAGTGGCTTGCTTACCGTGCTGATAGCCCAAATCTTGCAAATGACATTCACCTGCTTGGTCGCAGATGGGGCAGTCTAATGGGTGATTGATGAGTAAAAATTCCACTACTCCTTCCCGAGCCTTGATTACTTCCTCGTTGATACTGTTTTCAACCACCATGCCGTCTTGTACAGCGGTAATACACGAAGGCACTAATTTGGGCATAGGGCGAGGGTCTTTGGCTGAACCCTGCGTTACTTTCACTAAACAAGTACGACATTTTCCTCCTGAACCTTTTAATTTGCTGTAATAGCACATTGCAGGCGGTACGACTTCTCCTCCTATCTTGCGTGCCGCTTGCAAGATAGTTGTTCCTGGTTCAACTTCTATCGTGATGTTATCTATGGTTACTTTCAAAAGATTGCTCTGTTCCATGAGTGTATTTTTTTACAAACATACGAATTTTTTGTAAAGAGACAAAAAATAAAGATTTTTTATGCTCGTAATACTTTTTGTTATGCTATTTTGTTTAATCTTACTTCAACTTGATTGCAAATATGTATATTCTACTTGACTTTGAAGTGTGCTATCAGGCATTTTGAAGGTTTGAATAAGTTTCAGGCGTTTTTTTTGGTCATAGCTGTAAGTCTGGTAATATTGAGCATACAACTCTCCCGAAGTAGATTTTACGGAAATCATAGTTTTGATTAACTGATTATTTACATCGTAAGAATACACTTTTTCCAAATAGAAATCTTCTTTTTTATCTTTACAAACTTCTTTTTGAACTCTTTGGAGAGAGTCGTAATACTGATATTTTGTTTGTAGAAGAGTATCGGTTTTGATGTAAAAAAAGGAGTTTGCTTTTTTGATTTGCATGCTAACAATGCTATCAATATAATTTATATAAGGTTCATTTTCAAGGGTTTCATTAGATTGTATTCG
Source organism: Raineya sp. (assembly GCA_025054975.1). GTDB lineage: Bacteria > Bacteroidota > Bacteroidia > Cytophagales > Thermonemataceae > Raineya. Next base: position 8,363 of record JANWZC010000106.1, on the reverse strand, counting down.
GAAATAAGCATCATTTTGCTCTATCTGAAAAAGTTTTGTATTCAAATAGTATTGTGCAGAGTCTTTTTTCAAAAATCTTTTTTCAAGGTAGATGTCGCAATCTTGATTTAGGCAGGAAATAATTTTGCTTAATTCTCCTGCCGAGTTGTATTCATAAAAAATTTGTTCATTTTCAGCAATGAGCTGAAAACGGGCATTGAATACCTGCGTGAAAGTATCTACAATTACGTTATCTGCTGATGTCGAGAACTTACGAATAACTCTTTCACGAAAAGCCGCCTGAGCTAAATGGGCTTTTTTATTAAAACCTTTCTTCTCCCAATTCCATATAATAATTACCACCAAACCCACCAAAAGTATTCCTGAGGCTATTTTAGTAGATTTGTTTGATAGTTCTATAAATTTAAGCAGTCTGGATAACATCTTCGGTAGGTGTTTTTCTGAAGTAAATATCAAATTTAGTACCTATTCCTACTTCACTTTGTACTTCAATTCTTCCGCCGAGAGCCTCTACTTGAGTTTTGCAAAGATACAAGCCCATGCCTTTGCCTTCTTTGTCTAAGTGAAATCGTTGGTATAAACCAAAAAGTTTTTGGCGATGTTTTTTAAGGTCAATTCCCACACCATTGTCTTGGATAGTCAAAACAATTTCGTCAGAGGTTTCACGAGTGGAAATGTAAATGATAGGATTTCGGTTGGGATGGCGATATTTGATAGCATTGCTAATAAAATTGTACAGAATGCTTTTCAAATATGATTTTACAAAGTTGATTTCCTTAACTTGTAGATTCAGTCTTAAATCTACTTCTTTTTCTTCTTTGAAGTTATCTTCCCAAACTTGTTCAATCATTTCGGCAAAATTCATAAGTTCAAGTTTTTGATTTTTACCTTTACGGATTTCTAAAATTTCGTTTAAGTCTTGTAAAGTTTGTTGCATAGCCAAGGTGGCTTTACGTATATGTTGAATAATTTCAGCATTGACTGGGTCGGCAGGATTTTCAGAATTGAAAAGACTAGTTAATCCGAGTAATTGAGCCACTGGCGAACGTAAATTATGAGCCGTAATAAAAGCAAATTGTTCCAACTGCGTATTTTGATTGGCAAGTTCTAAGTTGGCTTTTTTTAGTTGGGCTGTACGTTCATCTACAATTTGTTCAAGGTTTTCATTATATTTTTTCAGGGCAAGATTTTGCTCTTCAATAATTCTATTTTTTTCAGCGAGTTGGTCGCGACTGGCTTCTAATTCTTCACGTTGCCGTTTGAGTTCTTTGTTCTGAATTTCAATTTCTTCTTGTTTTTGTTGAAGCAAACGAGTACGTTCCTCAACTCTAATTTCTAATTTGCGAGTTATATCTTTTTGAATTTCAAGGAGTTTTTGTTGGCTTCGGGTGCGGTCTTGTCGCATTTTATCGCTTTTGATACGGCTTTTATAGCTCAAAGCCAAAGCAAACATAATCACTTCAAACATGCATGAAACCTCCCCCAAATGAGTAGTAAGAGCTGTACGCGGTATGATGTTGGTAGTAGCCAAAGCCAGTAACATTGTACCTGTTACATAGGTAATCCAAGCAATTGCAAAATATTTGGCAAAGGCATTTTTTCTTATCCAACAAATAATGCCTATCGTTGTAATGACTAAGTTTCCTAAATTTCCTATAATAATGATTTGTATGGTAAAAATCTCATACGGCAAGATAAATACACTCCAAGCTACCCAAATACCCAAATACGCATAAATTTGCATGAGTTTTCCTCCCAAAGGAAAATAGCGAAAAGTTTGTAAAAAATGTTTGGTAAATAATCCTGCTCCAATTATCCATATACCTATACCTACACCTAAAACTATTTTTCCCCAATACCCATTTTCTCGCCACAAAAATTGAAACAAATGCCCACTCAACGAAAGATAGAAAATCATTGCTCCCAAAAGAAAGGTGGCATAATAAAGATAGTCTTTATCTCTGAAGTATATCCAATAAAACAAACTACCCAAAAACATCAAAGACATAACGCCAATGAAAATCCCGTAATACAATTCCATTAGGCGAGAAGGTTCAGCAAAGTGGCTTCCTCGTTCAATATAGGCAGGAAATTGAATAGGCGTATCTGACTGAACTTTAATGTAAATTTGATGTACCAAAGTATCTCTTACTTCTAATGGAAAAATGATGTAGCGATGTTTGATAGGTCTTTTTGAGAAATCCTCTAAAATACCTGATTTCAACACTTCCCATTCACCGAACTTATTTTTCTGATACAGCCAAACCCTATCTAAAAAGGGATAAGATGAATACAAGAGCCAATCACGAGCCAACAAATCTTTACTTTGAATTTCCAGACGAAGCCAATATGTCTTGTTACCTACTCCTTTATTAAAAACCCTTTGAGTATTAGGTTGAAAGCGATTCTGAAAACTTTCAGAAGCAACTTGTTCAATAGTGAAGTTATTTTCTTTATCTTCTATCCAATACAAATACTTACCGATTTCTTGATTAGGTTTTTCACTTTCTAAAATGACTTGCCCCTCTGCTCCCCAACTTATCCAAATACTCCAAATGATAAGAAAGAGTTTAAGTTTATGTTTTTTCATAACCAATCCGAATTTTCCTCCCGTTTGTTGAGACTTATCAGTACGAAAAAAACAAATTATTTACATTTTTGCAAGCGAATGTCTGAATAAAAAAACCTATACAAGTTTGTATAGGTTTGAAATTGTGCTGTTATTTACAATCTGTTTTACCATTCAAATAACTAAACAAACGAGATTGAATGTGAGGATTAGTTTCATGTACGTATTTGCCCTGTGCAAAATCTTTGAGGTAATGAATATTGAGAAAATGTCCCCAGCCATTTTTCTTGATAAAATGTTCGCCGTCTATTACGATACCTCTTTCTTGGCGATAGGGGTGTAAAGCTCCTAATTTTGCCACAAGGTCATGTTCATTGGAAAAACTTTCAATATGGGGTTTTTGGTCAGGGTTTTGGATGGGAGCGTGGCTCATCTCTTCGGCACAATTGGCAAAAGCATAAATTTCCAACTTGCCCAAATGAGGATTTTTCTCTTCTATCAAAAGGTCTAAAATGGTGGAAGTAATAAGTGTCCCCTGCGAATGACTAATAATCACTACTTTATCTTTTTCTGCCAATGCCTTACGAATAGTAGGAAGTACAAAATTGGCAAACTTGATATTGGTGTAACCTTTTTTACCTACTGCCGATTGCATTAAATCTAAAAAAATACCATTAGTAGGATTGTGCAAAATAGTAATGGGTCTATGAAAAAGTTGGATAAGATATTTAGCATTGGCTTCGGCTAAATCTTCATTGGTTACTATGCCGTTGATAAAAAACCACTTTTCATTATCAAATTTTTCAGGCATTTGGTTATCTACTTCCCAAATACTCCCTTGCTCTATAAATAATAAGGATTGCAAAAAATTAGGTACAAAAGGCTTTAAGAAATAATTATCTCCCAGAATCGGAGGTAAAGTAGCCTCCGAAGAATATTTGATGAGTCTGAGAATATCAGCAGAGGCAAGGTTAAATTCTGAAAATTTATCATTATCAAACCAACTTTCAGGCTCACCCAAAATAGATTTAATATAATCACCTTGCGAGTTAAATAAGGCATCAAGCGTGTTTCTAAAAATTTGAAGCATAACTGACAAATGTTTTTAGTTTTCTACAAATCCTGTCATATAGAGCAATTCTTCTTTATTTATAGCGTTGCTAATAACTAAAATTACTTTTTTTTGTTCGTTTTTTTGGTTGGGTTTGGGGGTGTAAATCACGGTAATTTTACCTTTTTCACCTGGAGGAATAATTTTTTTCTCCAAAAGCGTGGTAGTGCAATTACAACTGGTTTGTACGGCTAAAATTTTGAGGTCTTTAGTGCCTGTATTGGTAAATTCAAAAGTATGAGAAACCGAATTCCCCATTTTCAAATTGCCAAAATGAAAAGAATTACTTGAAAATGTAATGCGAGGAGCATCAATCCTAGATAAAGTATCTTTGAAGAGTCGGATGCTGTCTTGGGCAAAAACAAAGCAAGAAATTAACCAAAAACCTATAATAAACACAATTTTTTTCAAAAGCATAATATTCAAAATTCTTTTCAACTCCTTATCTATCAAACCTAATGCCAAGATTTGATTTTATTTTATTTCAAAATTTGTGTCAGTAGAAGTAAAAAAATTAGTTTTTAGTTTTGTATTACACAAGATTTACTTATAGGAGCAAAAGTAGTAAAAAGGTCGCAAAAAAAATAGCTTATAAAATTTTTTATGTAGAACCTGCTTAACATTTTTTTAACCTTATCTGCTTTACTAATTTTATTAAAACATTGTCATACAGAGTATTTTGTGGTTTCTTGCAAATTTTGTTGTTTTTTTACTTGCTTTGAAGGTAGAAATGAGCAAAGCCGAAGAAGTCTCCGCAACAAAAGGAGATTGGTAGCCTTTATGCTTCACTTATATATTTTGATATAAAAATCTGATTCACAAGTATATATTTTACAATTCTATCAAGAATTTTTGATAGGATTTCAACTCTTATAAATTACTCCATTCCTGCTGAACGAAACTCACTAAATCTTTGATGTATTCAGCAGAAAAGTTGAAAGAAATGCCCGCAGTCTGATAGATTTCAGGAATAGTTTTGGTATAACCCAAAGCCAAAGCATTCAGATAATCATTCAAACCTTTTTGAAGGTCTTTTTGAGTATTTTGCCATACAGCTATTGCTCCGAGTTGAGCAAAACCATACTCAATGTAATAAAAAGGTACTTCGTAAATGTGTAATTGTTTTTGCCAGTGATACGCCTTGAAATGTTCTAAACCTTGCCAATCTACAATTTGGGGAGAAAATTCGCTGTAAATGCTTATCCAAGCCTCTTTTCTCTGCTCAATGGAATGATTAGGATTTTCATAGAGCCAATGTTGAAACTTATCAACGCAAGCAATCCAAGGCAGCACTGTCAAGATGTCCTCTAAATGCTCTTTTTTAGCTCTTTTGAGGTCTTTTTCGTTTTTGAAAAAAATATCCCAAAAGGGCAAGGTAATTAGTTCCATACTCATAGAAGCTAATTCAGCAACTTCGGCGGTAGGTTCTTTGAAAGAATTGATTTCCAAATCTTTACACAAAACCGAATGAACGGCGTGTCCGCTTTCGTGAAGCAGGGTAGTTAAATCTCGTAAATTAGAGGTTGCATTCATAAAAATAAAGGGATACCCTATTTCGGCAAGGGGGTAATTATAGCCGCCGGGGGCTTTATTTTTGCGAGAAGCTAAATCCAAATGCCCCATTTCTCTCATGCGGCGGAGGCAGTTGCCTAAGAAAACGTCTAATTTATCAAGGCAAAGAATAGTTTTTTCTGTAAGCTCTTCAGTAGTTTCAAAGACTTTCAGCGGAGGTAATCCCTGAACATCTACTTGCAAATCCCAAGGACGCAGACTATCCAAACGCATGAGAGTTTTGCGTTGTTCAAAAATTTCATTGATAAGGGGCATTACTTCTTTTTTGACTGCTTCGTGGAAGGCAAAACAATCTTGTGGGGTATAGTCAAACCTCCCCAAAGAAGCGAAGGCATAATCGCGAAAGTTTTTGAAACCTGCATTTACCGCAACTTGATGTCGCAGGCTAATCAATTCGGAAAGTAGGGTATCTAATCGGTCTTTGTCTTCATAACGTCTGTTCTGAATAGCAAAATAGGCTTTTTCGCGTGTATGGCGTTCAGGTTCATCAAGTAGATTAGCGGCTTGTTGTAAAGTAAGTTCCTTTCCCTCCCAAGTAATAGTCATAGCTCCTGCAATCATACCATACTCGCGTTCTTTGATTTGCAGTTGGGTTTGCAGGGGTATATTTTCTTGCCTAAAAATTTCTGCTTGCTTACGCAAAGAACGTATCGTAATCCGAAAGGCAGGTTCTAATTGCTCTAATTGTGTGAGAAAAGGACTTTGCAAACATTTTTCGTTGAGTTTGTGAGTATATTCAGTAGCTTGGGGCTGTATGTTGCTGACAAAATCATTAAAACTTTGAGCAAGTGTTTCATCGGCAGTATTGCAGGTCATACGAATATATCGCCAAGCTAAATCTTCCGAAAGCATACTTTCCAATTCGCTTCTATCTCTAAACCACTGCCGTAAATCATGTACATTTTGAATTTGCCTGCTTAAAAGATTTTCATAAAAAGGTAAAATATTTTCCCAAGATTGCACTTGTAAATTTTCGGGCAAAAAGTTTCTTTTTTTCAACATAAATCGCTGTATTTTTTCTCAAAATTTCAAAAAAACCTTATTTTTGCCAAGTTTTTCATTAAATTTTTACGATTGTGGGCATATTCAGTTGGTTTTCCAAAGAAAAAAAAGAAGCATTAGACAAGGGTTTAGAAAAAACCAAGACCAATTTTTTTACCAAACTCGGTAAGGCAATTGCGGGTAAATCCAAAGTAGATGAAGAGGTTTTGGACGAGTTGGAAAATATCTTGATTGCGGCAGATGTAGGCGTACAAACTACTATCAAGATTATTCAACGAATTGAAGAGCGTGTCAAGCGTGATAAATACCTGAATACAGAGGAATTGGATCGCATCTTGCGAGAGGAAATCATAGCTCTTTTACAAGAAAATAAATCCGAAGACCTTGCTGATTTTGAAATTCCTGCCTTGAACCACCCTTACGTGATTATGGTAGTAGGGGTGAATGGAGTAGGTAAAACTACCACGATTGGCAAACTTGCGGCACAATATCATCAACGAGGCAAAAAGGTTGTGCTTGCGGCGGCAGATACGTTTAGAGCAGCAGCAGTGGAGCAACTTAAAATTTGGGGACAACGCGTAGGCGTACCCGTCATTGAACTGGGTATGGGTAAGGAACCTGCAAGTGTTGTATTTGAAGCCTCCAGAAAAGCTACTGAAATGCAAGCCGATGTGCTTATCATTGATACGGCAGGTAGATTGCACAACAAAACACACCTGATGGAAGAGCTTGCCAAAATGAAGCGAACAGCTCAAAAATTTATTCCTAATGCTCCCCACGAAGTTTTATTGGTGCTTGATGGTAGCACAGGACAAAATGCAGTAGCACAAGCCCGTGAGTTTCTGAAAACTACTGATGTAACTGCTATTGCCATTACCAAATTAGACGGCACTGCCAAAGGAGGCGTAGTAATTGGCATCTCTGATGAATTCAAAATTCCTGTGAAATATATTGGGGTAGGTGAAAAAATTGAGGATTTACAAATTTTCAACCGAGCCGAGTTTGTAGATTCACTTTTCAAGAAAAATTAAAAGCCCTTCGGTTTGTGTAAAGGGCTTTTGTGTAATCAAGCAACTTCTACGGATACTTTCTTTCGCCTTGAAATAGGAATGCTTTCGCCTGTGGTAGTTTCTAAAAAGTCTTTTCCAAAAGTTCTGACAAACATTTTATTCACCACAAAAGACCGATGAGGACGGATAAAAAACTCAGCAGGTAGTTTTTGCAATAACTTTTTCAAAGTGCAAGAAAAGCAATAAGACCTTTCCTTCGTAAGCACTTGTGTATAATTACCCATTGCTTGCAAGAAAACAATATCCTCACAGGGAATTTGATATTTATGTTTGCGGTCAGCGATTTCTAAAACCTTTTTAGTGTGCAAATAGACGTTTTTTACAAAAGGAAGGTTCTGAATCTTTTCAAACGCCGCATGCAAGGAGCAATTTTCCTCTAAATCTACGATGAACTGTACAAATTTATTCATAGGCAAATTTTTTTTAGTGTGGAACAAAGAAGTGTTTTTTCATGAACTTTATACTACGAGTTTGAAAAAGGTAAATGCCATTTACTCAAAAAATTTTGCCATTTGCGAAACTTGCAAGAGTATTGCATTTGTTTGGAAAGGAATTTTTTTTGCGATTAGTAACTAGTTTTACTACCGCTTACGAAGTATAAATGACCTTTCACACAATAGATAGAAACTTACAGCCAAAGTGGTACAGAGTTTGGTAATAGAAAAGTAGATTTTTTGATGTTTCACCTTAAAAATTAACCAAAATTATGAAAAAAGTTACTTACACAACTCGGATTTTAGCCGCTTTGTTTTTCGGCTTACTGCTCACGGTAGGAGCTTGTAAAGGTCCCAAAGGCGATAAAGGAGACCCTGGACCTGCAGGACAAGACGGTGCCCCTGGTGCCCAAGGACCACAGGGACCACAAGGACCCGCTGGTGCTAATGGACAAGATGCATTCATTACACTTGCTACACCTGTAAATATAGTTATCAAAAAAGCTAAGCTTAGTAATAATATTACTCACTTAGGTGGCACTTCTGCTGATGATAACGTACAACTCAATCGTCTTATGCAGCCTGCTTTTTACAATTACACTTTA
>JANWZC010000105.1 GCA_025054975.1 Raineya sp. | reverse complement strand
CATTTGATAAGGCGTAAGGAAATCTTTACCCGAAATGTTGAATATGCCTTGTGCTTGCTTTTGGGCAATCAGCAGGCAACCTTTTGCCAAATCTTCGGCAAGTGTGGGAGTTCGCCATTGGTCATCTACTACCTTGATTTTTTTGCCTTCTTCCAAAGATTTCTTCACCCACAAAATAATATTGCTTCGACTCATATCTTGTGCCACACCATACACAAGCACAGTACGAGCTATCGCCCAAGAAAGTGAGCTGTTTTGAATGATTTTCTCAGCCTCCCATTTGCTATTACCGTAAAAACTAATTGGATTTGGGATGGCTTCTTCGGTGTAAGGTCCTGCCGAGCCATCAAAAATGAAATCCGTAGAAAGATGAATGAAAAAAGTTTTATATTTTTCAGCAACTTCCACCAAATATCTAACCGCAGTAACATTCTGCAAAATGCAATTTTTGTGGTCTTTTTCGCACTCATCCACTTGTGTCATAGCGGCAGTGTGAATGAGAATATCAGGCTTGTAATGAGCAAAAACCTCCTGAATTTGCGTTGGATTTGTGATGTCCATAGAAGCAAATTCAAAAGGTTGAGGCAAATGTACCCTATTATGCCCGCGAGCTGTTGCCACCCACTTGAATTCGCTTTGCAAGGCAAGCAAATGTACTAATTTTTGTCCTAAAAGTCCGTTTGAACCTGTAATAAGTATGGTCTTCAAGAGAAAATAAGTTTTAGGGTGAATAAATCAGTGTTGTTCAATTAAAGGCTTTTTGCACCTCTTCTTGAAATTCATTTATAAACTGCTCAACAGCTTTGCTTCCCAAGTCGCCGTGTCCGTGCTTACGAACTGCTACACTGAAACTTTCCTGTTCTTTTTCACCCACTATGAGCATATACGGAATTTTTTTGACTTCTGCATCACGAATTTTGCGTTGCACTTTTTCATCTCTATCATCAACAAAGCCACGAATATCTTTTTCTGCAAAGATTTTCAAAAGTTTGCGAGCATACTCATTAAAACGCTCAGAAATAGGCAAAATAGCAATTTGCTCAGGAGCAAGCCACAAGGGGAAATTACCCCCACAATGTTCAAGCAATACCGCTACAAAACGCTCCAATGAGCCAAAAGGAGCTCGGTGTATCATTACGGGGCGATGTTTTTGGTTATCAGAGCCAATGTATTCCAAATTGAAACGTTGAGGCAACTGATAATCCACTTGAATAGTGCCTAATTGCCATTTTCTACCCAAAGCATCTTTTACCATAAAATCTAACTTCGGACCATAAAAAGCCGCTTCTCCGTAAGCTACTACGGTTTGCAAACCTTTTTCTTGTGCTACGGCTTGAATGTCTGCTTCGGCTCTATCCCAATCTTCTTCTTTACCGATGTATTTTTCTCTTTCAGTTTGATGACGCAAAGAAATTTGAGCAGTATATTCGGTGAATCCCAAAGATTTGAACACGTAAAGTACTAAATCAATAACCTTGGCAAATTCTTCTCGTACTTGTTCGGGAGTGCAAAAAATGTGAGCATCGTCTTGCGTAAAGCCTCTTACACGTGTAAGTCCGTGTAGCTCGCCACTTTGCTCGTAACGATACACGGTGCCAAATTCTGCTAAACGCAAAGGTAATTCCTTGTAAGAACGAGGTTTAGATTTATAAATTTCGCAATGATGTGGGCAGTTCATAGGTTTGAGCAAAAATAGCTCGTCTTCTTCGGGAGTGTGAATAGGCTGAAAAGAGTCTGCTCCGTATTTTTCCCAATGTCCCGAAGTTTCATAAAGTTTTTTACTGCCGATGTGAGGCGTAACCACAGGCAAATAGCCTGCTTTTACTTGAGCTTTACGTAAGAATTGCTCCAGCCGCTCACGCAAAAGTGTTCCTTTGGGTAGCCATAGAGGTAAGCCTTTTCCAACATTTTCCGAAAAAGTAAAAAGTTCAAGCTCTTGCCCAAGTTTGCGATGGTCGCGTTTTTTCGCTTCTTCTAAAAGATGTAGATATTCTTTCAATTCCTTTTCTTGTGGAAAGGTAATGGCATACACACGTGTGAGTTGTTTGCGGTCGGTTTTTCCGAGCCAATATGCTCCTGCTACATTCATTAGCTTGACAGCCTTGATAAAGCCCGTATGCGGAATGTGAGGTCCTTTGCACAAATCAATGAAATTACCTTGTTGATAGAAAGTTATTTCACCATCATTCAGACGTTCTAAAAGTTCTAATTTGTATTCATCGCCTTTCTGCTTGAAATACGCAATAGCATCGGCTTTTGAAATTTCTTTACGTTTGTATTCATTCTTTTGTCGTGCTAATTCCAACATTTTAGCTTCAATCTTGGGAAAATCATCTTGCGAAAGCACTCTATCACCTGTATCAATATCGTAATAGAAGCCATTTTCAATAGCAGGACCAATACCAAATTTGGTACCTGGATACAAGGCTTCAATAGCTTCTGCCATTAGATGTGCCGAAGAATGCCAAAAAGTCGCTTTACCTTCTGCATCTTTCCAAGTGAGCAGTTGGAGAGTAGCGTCTTCGTTGATAGGCAGAGTAGCATCTTGAACTTTGCCATTTACTTTGGCAGAAAGTACATTACGAGCAAGTCCTTCGCTGATGCTTTGTGCGATTTCAAGAGCAGTAGTACCTTTGGGGTATTCGCGGATAGCTCCGTCAGGAAAAGTGATTTTGATATTTTCCATACGCAAAAATTTTTACCCAAACGTACAAATGTTTGGGCTTACAAATTTAGGATTTTTTTGAGCAAGATTGCAAAATTTGAAAAGTTGTCTGAAAAAAGTTTTCGTAAGCACTAATTCTCAACGGAATTTGATATAATTTTGCCCACAAAATTATTTTTCATTTGACATAATTTTGTGAAGCTGCTTGCAAGCCTCTGTTACTTCATTTGTTGGCAGCTGACAAGTTTTATTATAACAAACATAAAAAGTAGCTTGGTGATTGAGTGCCGTTCGGTTTGCCAATAGTGGAATTTCATCATCGGCATCAGTACTTGCGGCAACTACTTTGTTAGGATAAAAGTATCTTTCTAAATCTCTATGGGCTTGTTTGTAGTTCCTGCCGATAATTGCTACTTCTGCCGTAGGCGTAAGCGTGTAGGCAAAAAGCAAACCCCAATGAGCTGTAAATTCTGTACTCTTGAGCAAAAGTTTTTTTGCCTGCGAAAGCATTTGCAAAGCTATATCTTGATAAGTTTGTTTTTCAAGCAAAATGCCCAAAAAGTATAAATTATGAGCCATCATGGAGTTGGAAGCAGGAATGACATTATCAAAAATCTCCTTTTTGCGAGCAATTAGCTTTTCGGCATTCTTATCAGTGTAAAAAAACATTCCTTCGGTATAATCGTAAAAGTTTTCTAGCGTGTAATCCGTGAGTTTTTGGGCAAATCGTAAATATTTTTTCTCAAAAGTAGCTTGATATAAAGTCAGCAAAGCCTCAATTGTACAAGCATAATCTTCTAAAAAACCTTTTTGCTTGGCTTCTTGGGTTTTATAACTGAAAGTATGATACAAAAAGCCTTCTTGAGCATTATAGAGTTTGGCTAAAAGAAATTCAGTATGATAAAGAGCTGTTGCCAAAAACTCTTCATCATCAAAGGCTTTGTAGGCATCTAAAAGTCCTTTTATCATCAAGCCATTCCAAGAAGTGAGAATTTTATCATCACGTCCAGGTGGTACGCGTTTCCGCCGAACTTCAAGCAAAGTGGTTTTCCAATTTTTCACTTTAACTTGCAGTTCTTGTAAAGGAACTTGATGTTTTTGGGCAAACTCTTCATCAGTAAGGTTTTTGTAAAGAATGTTATTAGCAAATTCCCAGTTACCTTGTGGCAAAACGTTGTAGTAAGCACAAAATAATTCGGTATCCTCGCCTAATATTTCTACAAGATTTCTTTTTTTCCAGACGTAATATTTACCTTCTTCACCTTCGCTATCGGCATCAAGGGCAGAAAAGAAACCTCCTTCGGTAGCTTCTAATTCATTCTGAATAAACCCAAAAATTTCATAAGCTACTTCTTTGTAAATGGGATTTTGGCTGTAATGGTAGGCTTCAGCATAAAGAGTGAGTAGTTGAGCATTGTCATACAGCATTTTTTCAAAATGAGGTACAAACCATTCAGCATCAGTAGAATAGCGAGCAAAACCTCCGCCTAAATGGTCGTAAATACCGCCAAAAGCCATTTTTTGAAGTGTCAGGTGTAGATGTTTCTCAGCTTCTTGATTTTTCGTCAAGAATGCATACATCAACAAAAATCGCCATATACTCGGCATAGGAAATTTAGGGGCTTTATCAATGCCACCGTGCATTCTATCAAAGTTTTTTGCCAAACTTTGATACATCTGTTCTAATTCGGCAAAAGTATTAGGTGAATTTTGAGGTTTTAAGCCATACTTACTAATTTCACTTTGATTGAGAAATTGTGCAAACTCCCTTGCCGACCGCAAAAGTTCATCACGATTTTTTTTGAAAGCATTCGCAATATTCAAAAGCAACATTTTCCACTGCGAAGGAGGAAAATAAGTGCCTCCATAAAAAGGTGTTTGGTCGGGCATAAGAAAAACATTTAAGGGCCAGCCCCCTCGCAAACCCATTGCATGAATAGCCTCCATATAAATGTTATCCACATCAGGACGCTCCTCTCTATCCACTTTGATACACACAAAGTGTTCGTTCATAATATCTGCAATTTCTTTGCTTTCAAAACTCTCTCGCTCCATTACATGACACCAATGACACGTAGAATAACCTATGCTCACAATAATAGGCTTATCTTCTTGCAAAGCCTTTTGCAAAGCCTCCTCGCCCCAAGGATACCAATTTACAGGATTATGAGCGTGTTGCAATAAATAAGGACTGGTTTCGTTGGCAAGTGCATTCATAGAAAAATTTTTTGAAATAAAAGAAACTTACAATTCGTATCGGATTATCTCCCCGTCTTCCAATACAGGTACAACAGCATACACATCTTTCTGTAAGCAAAATTCAATATCTTTCTGTATGCCCAAATTTTTAAGGCGTTGTACGTGAGAACATAAATTCACAAAGTCAAGCAGATGATTTTTGTGGGTTTCGTAGAGAGATTTTGCCAAAAGAGCCGAATCATTTGCAATAACAAATCCTTTCTGCACTAATTTTGCTACCAAAGCTCCCGCAAAAAGTGTATCTTCTACATTCACTTGCCCTTTCCAACCTGCACAAGCTATTAAAACGTCTTTTTGCTCTTTGGCAAGATAATCGGCTACGGCAGTTAGGTTCAGAAATGCTCCAATAATGATTTTTTCAGCGTTTTCGGAAAGTTTGATAACTTGCGTGCCATTCGTGGTAGTAAAAGCTATTTTTTTGCCTGCTAAATTCATATAGCTGAAAGGTGAATTGCCTAAATCAAAACCTTCTATTTGTTTGCCATCTCTTTCGGCGGCAATCAAATAGCCTTGTGCCTTCATAGCTTTGCAGATTTCGGTATCTTGCAAAGGCAAAATTTTTTCCACCCCGCAAGCTATCGCTGTAACCATACACGAAGTTGCTCGCAAAATATCTACCGCTACTACTGCCTTGTGTGAAAGTGTGTGTAAAGCAAGCAGATGAGGAGAAAAACAAACTTCCAAAGAAGGCATCAGAAACCAAATTTTCCCAAGTCAAAATTAGGCATTTCAGGTACAATTCCCCCCGTAATCTGACGGATATATTCAACTATTTTATGTTCTACTTCTTGTATTGCCTTATTAACCGCCGCTACAATCAAATCCTGCAACATTTCTTTTTCTTCTGGCTTGATAAGTTCATTTTCAATTTCTATACTTATCACTTGCCTATTACCATTAACGGTTACTCTTACCAATCCTGCTCCCGACTCAGCAGTGGCAGAAATATTTTTCAAACCTTCACGAGCTTCTTGGAGTTTGCTTTGCAACTCCTTTACTTTACTCATCAAATCACCCAAATTGAAATTCATATTCCAAAAATTTTAGGAATAATATGGACTAATCATCAGATACACAATTACCCCCGTAACAGATACATACAACCAAATAGGATATGCGATTTTAGTCATTTTCTTATGACTAACAAAATCTTTTTGCAAAGCATAATACAAAGCCAAAAGTACAAAACGTACCACTCCAACAGAAAGCGTAATGTGGCTAATCAATACAAAAAGATAGAGGGGTTTCCAGCCATTATCAGGATACGGAGTGCTTTCATTAGAAAAATGATACAATACATAAGTTACTAAAAACAAACTGCCTAATACAAAAGATATCAACATCATAGTTTCGTGAGCCTTGATTTTTTTCATTTTGATAAAAACTAAACCCAAAACAAGCAAAACAGATGTTATAGAGTTGATTACTGCATTTAGATGTGGAAGGAATTTTGTCCATTCACCTAAATTGACTTTTACAGGCATCCCCAAAAGCACAGCTACTGCCACAGGAATTGCAATAGAAAAGAAATTAACAAGTTTTTTATTGAGCATTTGAGGTTTAGTTGCTTCGGTTTGCATAACTGAAAAATTTTTCAGTGAAAACAAGCTATCAGCTCAAAAAGTTTCAAGACCTTGAAATTTTAGTATTTTTGAGTTTGAAAGATTCAAAAAACTTTTGTTCTTCTTCGGTGGGGAAGCGTTTGGTATGCGAAATGCCTAATTGATATAAACGATTACCCACAAGAAAGATTCTGTAAATCAGGAAAGTATTTTTCTTGCTACCCGCTTTCAGTGAAATGCCAGGAAAGCCTTCCAATTCTATTTCTTTGTTTTCAAAAATTTCTTCTTTCGGAAAGCCTAATTTATCAATGACTTGTTTTTCTTGATTTTGGAGAAATTTTTTAGCTCCCATTTTTTGAATGGTACTTTCCTTGTAATCACGGTAATAGAGCAGATAATTCACCGAGTCGCCGATTTGTACGGAATATTCTACATCTCTATCGGTAGTGTCTTCTACACGCAAGGGCATAGCAGGAAAATGAATGACAAATTCATTCTCTTCAATTTCAAAATGAGCAGGTGTAGGTTGTTGGGTAGTATCGGGCTGTATTTTGGAGATTTGCTTGGTAGTATCTTTGGAAGATTTTTGTGGATTTTGTTGATTTTTACAAGCCCAAAAGTTCAATAACAAAAAAAACAGTAAACAATGCTTCATATATACAAATTTAGCTTGCGGCAAAGGTACAAATTTTCATGCCAAAAACAAACTTATACGCCTCTCTTATCGCCGTAAATAAGAATATGCAATCGGTCGGTATAATTGAATAGATATTTTTTGCAAATTTCCACAAGCCATAACTGTTTTTCTTTCAAAATTTGGGGGTTAGTGCCTTGTGGCATCAGATATACTTTTTCGGGAGAAATAGCGTATTTTTGAATGATTTCTAAAACTTCATCAATGTCTTGCGGAGTATCCACTACAAACTTGAAGTTACTTTTAGAGCTTTGAGCAAAAAACTCTATGGCTTGGGTTTTCAGACGTTCTTTCGGATTTACTTTGGAATTTTGCAATTTCAAGGAAACATTATACTGATTGACAAGTTGGTCTAATTCGCTTTTGGGAGAGATTGTACCGTTGGTTTCAAACTCAATATGATAACTCGGATTGAGTGTTTTAAGTTTAACAAGTAAGGGAATAAGTTTTTTCTGTTGAATAAGAGGCTCACCTCCTGTAAAAACTAAATTCTGACAAGAATATTGCTGAATTTCTGTAATCACTTGTTCTATTGTAAGTTGCATAATGCTTTCTGTGGGCTTGAATTTCCGATATGAAGGCAGTTTATCGTTTTGATGAACAAAATCTGTATTTTCCCAATTCCAAGTGTAGTCGGTATCGCACCAATAGCAGTACAGATTGCACAAGGAAAGCCGAATGAAAATACTGGGTTTGCCTATGTTTTTGCCTTCCCCTTGTATGCTGTAAAATATTTCAGGTCTGTTGTGGAGTTGAGCTATTTGAAGCATAAGTAATTGAAATCACTTGATTTTTGCAAAATTAGGAAAAAGGCTTCAAAGCATAATGTTTTTTAAGAGAACGCATCAAAACAATAAAGAACATAAACTTGGAAAAAATTTTTAGAACTTTCAAGCAAATATCAAGTTTCAAGTCTCACTTGATAGTGTGAAGATTTATAGGCAAAATGTTTGAAAAATTGGACTATGTTTCTATTTGTCCTTCAAAAACTTTTTCGGCTTTACCTGCTAGAAATATGTCATAAAAGTTCCCGTTTTTTTCTTTGAAATTTACCCATAAATCACCTCCCAAAGTTTTGATTTGTACAGTTTGAGTAGGTTTTTGGAGAGCATACACAATAGCCGAAGCTGTTACGCCTGTGCCACAGGAATAAGTTTCAGCCTCAACGCCTCTTTCGTAAGTACGCACACGTAAAAGATTTTCTCCCAAGATTTCAACAAAATTTACATTCGTACCTTTCTCGCCAAAACGTTGATTATAGCGAATAGCCCTACCTTTTTCAAAAACATTCATTTGTTCAACATCTTGTACAAACTCTACATAGTGCGGCGAACCTGTATCTAAAAAATAGTATCCTTCAGTATTTTTTTCAATCTTGCTCACTTCTTTCATTTTCAAATGTACTAAACCCTCTTTGAAAAAAGCCTCGTGTAAGCCATCTACGGCTAAAAAACGAGTTTCTTTTTCAAAAAGTCCTAAACTTTTGGCAAAAGATACGACACATCTACCTCCATTGCCACACATTGAACCCTCTTTGCCGTCAGCGTTGTAATAAATCATACGAAAATCTGCCTCTGGAGTGCTTTCAAGCAGAATAAGTCCATCGGCACCAATACCAAAACGCCGATGACATAAACGAGCTATCAGAGCAGTTTCTTTGGGAAAATATAAACCACGATTATCAATCATTATGAAGTCGTTGCCCGTGCCTTGATATTTTTCAAACAAAATTTTCATTGCTCAAAAAAATTTGTTTTTTACTTTCATTGAAGAGTTTTATAAGTACGCTCAACAGCTTGATGTCTTTTCTAAAAAATTGAATTCACAGAAAAATTCTTCTCTAATAACTCTGTTCTCAAAAACTTTCCTGTATAGCTTTGTGGGTGTGTAGCAAGCATTTCAGGCGTGCCTTCGGCAATAATATAACCACCTGCCTCACCACCTTCCAAACCCAAATCAATAATATGGTCGCAAACTTTGATAACATCAAGGTTATGTTCAATAATAAGCACAGTATTGCCTTTTTCTACAAGTTTATTAAGGAAAAAAAGTAGTTTTTCAATGTCCTGAAAATGCAATCCCGTAGTAGGCTCATCTAAGATGTAGAGTGTTTTACCTGTATCTTTGCGAGAAAGTTCGGTAGCGAGTTTAACGCGTTGAGCTTCCCCTCCCGAAAGAGTAGTAGCAGGTTGTCCCAAAGTAATGTAACCTAAACCTACTTCATATATAGTTTTGATTTTGGCAAGAATACGAGGTTGATTTTCAAAAAACTCCAAAGCC
>JANWZC010000104.1 GCA_025054975.1 Raineya sp. | reverse complement strand
GAAAGGGGCTTTGGCAGGCATAATTACAGGTTTTGTGGTGTGGTTTTATACCCTGATTATTCCTAATTTCGTGGAGGCAGAACTAATCCCACGAAATATTTTACAAGAAGGTTTATTTGGAGTTTCTTGGCTTCGCCCTCAAAGTTTATTCGGATTAGAACTTTCACCTGTGGCTCATTCTTTGTTTTGGAGTTTGCTTTTGAATACAACTGCTTTTGTAGGAGTTTCTATTTTTAGCTCGCAAAGTTCGCAAGAACGCAACCAAGCCGAACTTTTTGTGGATATTTTCAAATATGCCGATTCTTACGATGAAGCTGTGATTTGGAAAGGCATTGCTCACAAAAAAGATTTAGAGGAACTTTTAGCTCGTTTTGTGGGAGAAAGTAAGGCAAAAAGTCTGCTCAGTGAATTTGAAAAAGAAAATCAAGGCAAATTTTTCACCGATGAAGCAGAACGCAATGCCAAGCTCGTCAAATATGCCGAGAAAATTCTTGCTACGGCGATTGGTTCAACTTCAGCGAGAATATTAGTGGCTTCGGTGGTGCAAGAAGAAGAACTTACCCAAGAAGAAGTTATCAAAATTTTAAAAGAAACCCAAGAACTCAAAAAACTCAATTTTGAACTCAAAAAAGCCGATGCCTTGAAAAATGAATTTATTAGCACCGTAACCCACGAACTTAAAACACCGATTACTTCTATTCGTTCGCTTTCGGAGATTTTATACGAAAATCCCGATTTAGAGCAAGAACAACGAGAGCATTTTCTCAAAACCATTATCAGCGAAACAGAACGTATGGAGCGACTTATTAATCAGGTATTGGAACTTGAAAAATTTGAGTCAGGTAAGCAGAAATTGAACCTTGCCAAACACAATATCAATGAAATTGTGCAAGAAGCTATTCGTATTTATCAAGGAGTAGTAGCAGAAAAAAACTTTCAACTTATTTTACAAATTTCTCGTGAAAATCTTTGGGCAGAAGTAGATAAAGACCGAATTTTACAAGTAATTCTTAATTTTCTTTCTAATGCCACCAAATTTGCAAAATCTAAAATCATAGTAAGCAGTGCCATAAGGCAAAACATTATAGAAGTGGCAGTACTGGATGATGGCAAAGGTGTGCCTGTGGAACTTAAAGAAGCTATTTTTGAAAAATTTTTCCAAGCGGAAAATCAAAATATTCGTAAGCCCAAAGGCAGTGGTTTGGGGCTAGCTATTAGCAAAAAAATTATTCAATATCACAAAGGCACTATCGGAGTAGAACAAGAACAAGGAATGACTAAATTTTATTTTCGTTTGTTTGCCGCTCCATCTCAACAAGCAACAAAAGAACAAATAGATACAAAGATACGTTTAGCAAGTAATAATGGTGTAACGTAAATTTTTTTCTTATGAAAATTTTAATTGTAGATGATGAGCCAAATATTTTGATGTCTTTGGATTTTTTGATGCGAAAAGAAGGTTACGAAGTATTTGTAGCCCGAAATGGAACAGAAGCATTGGAAAGTATCCAAAATAATTTGCCTGATGTAGTGCTATTGGATATTATGATGCCTGATGTTGATGGATATGAAATCTGTAAATTCATCAAAAACAATGAAGAGATAAAACATTGCAAAGTAATATTCATAAGTGCTAAAAGCAAAGAAAGCGATATTCAGAAAGGCTACGAAATGGGGGCAGATTTCTACATTACCAAACCTTTTACCAACAAGCAAATCGTTAGCAAGGTAAAAGAATTTTTAGTAGCTCAAAATTAGTAAAAATAGAACCCCTAACATAATCTACAATCATTCACCTTAAAAACTTAAAAATTATGCTCACTAAAATCAACACACTCAGCGGGTACTTGTACGAGTATCAAAAAAGTGTTGCTAATCCCGAAGACTTCTGGGATAGCATTGCACAGCAGTTCCACTGGCGTAGAACTTGGGACAAAGTAGTAGAATGGAACTTTGAAACCCTTGATGTCAAGTGGTTTATTGGAGGTAAGCTCAACATTACAGAAAATATTTTTGAGCGAAATCTTTTTACATTAGGCGATAAAACTGCTATTATCTTTGAACCCAATGAACCCAGCGAACCTGTACGCAAACTTACTTACCGAGAGTTGTACGAGGAAGTTTGTCGTTTTGCGAATGTATTGCTTGCACAAGGGGTTCGGAAGGGCGATAGAGTAGCCATTTATATGCCTATGACTCCTGAGGCGGCGATTGCTATGCTGGCTTGTGCGAGAATTGGGGCTATTCATTCGGTAGTATTTGCAGGTTTTTCTGCTAATTCCCTTGCCGACCGCATCAACGATGCCCAAGCTAAAATGGTTATTACCTCTGACGGCAATTTCAGAGGTGCAAAAACCATTGAAGTCAAAGCCGTAGTAGATGAGGCTCTGCAAAGTTGTAGCTCGGTAGAAAAAGTAATAGTTCTCAAACGTACGGGTACTCCTGTGCAAATGCAAGCAGGTAGGGATATCTGGTGGCATGAAGCCGTACAAGGAGTAAGTACTCAAAACAAAGCCGAAGAAATGGACTCCGAAGATATGCTTTTTATCCTTTATACTTCGGGTTCTACGGGCAAACCCAAAGGCGTAGTGCATACCACAGGCGGTTACATGGTTTATACGGCATACACTTTCCGTAATGTATTTCAGTACGAACCCCAAGATATTTTTTGGTGTACGGCTGATGTGGGTTGGATTACAGGGCATTCTTACATTGTGTACGGACCGCTTCTCAATGGTGCTACCGTAGTGATGTTTGAGGGTGTGCCTACCTATCCTGATGTGGATAGATTTTGGGCAATCGTAGAAAAACACAAGGTTACACATCTTTATACTGCTCCTACGGCTATTCGGGCACTTATGGCGTATGGCACTGAACCTATCCAAAAACACGATTTAAGCAGTTTGAAGGTATTAGGTTCGGTAGGGGAGCCTATCAACGAAGAGGCTTGGCATTGGTACTATAATCACGTAGGAAAAGGCAACTGCCCCATAGTAGATACTTGGTGGCAAACTGAAACAGGAGGTATCATGATTTCGCCAATTGCAGGGGTTACCCCTACAAAACCTGGGTATGCTACTTTGCCTTTGCCTGGTATTCAGCCTGTTATTGTGGATAATGAGGGCAAAGAACTCAAAGGTAATAATGTAGAAGGCAATTTGTGCATTAAGTTTCCTTGGCCTTCTATGATACGCACTACTTACGGCGACCACGAAAGAGCTGTAAATACTTATTTCAAAACTTTCAAAGGTTTGTATTTTACAGGAGACGGTGTAAAACGAGATGCTGATGGTTACTATCGTATTTTAGGACGTGTAGATGATGTTATCAATGTTTCAGGACATCGTTTAGGTACAGCGGAAGTGGAAAATGCTATCAACTCACATCCGCTCGTAATTGAAAGTGCCGTAGTAGGTTATCCTCACGAAATCAAAGGGCAAGGCATTTACGCTTTCGTAATTTTAGAGAAAGCCGCCAAAGACCATGACCCTGAAAAACTTAAACAAAGTCTGCTTACTACGGTTACCAAAGTAATTGGACCTATTGCTAAACCTGATGTTATTCAGTTTGTTTCGGGCTTGCCTAAAACTCGTAGTGGCAAGATAATGCGAAGAATTTTGCGTAAAGTTGCCGAAAGAGATATTTCTAACTTAGGCGATACCACTACGCTTTTAGACCCTGCCGTAGTTGATGAAATTATTGAGGGGGCAGGTTTGCGGCAAAGTTCGGCAAAATAGAAACACCTCAAATAGGGGCAAATGAAAAATTTTGCCCCTGTCTCTTAGTAATTGAGGATTCAGTCCCCTGACAAAATTTTAATGGTAGGTATGATATATTGATGTTGATGTTGAGCATTATTTTAGAGACAATTTTGTAGATATAAAAGCCCATCCCTAAAAAAAGCAAATTCATGCTGTCCATTTTTGCAAATTCTAATAGACTTTGTCTCATTGAGCCAGAGTCCTGTTTTATAAGCCCACACAAAAGCAAGATTGTATAAAAATAAGAGTTTCTCCACTTTTCCTGCTCCATAGATAGCAGTATTTTCAAGAGTGAAGCCCATTCATCGCTTGCACAAACAATACTACAAAATTCTGACGGGCTAAATGCCAGCCTGATAAATAATTTTGTAAAACTGATAATAATTCATTATCTTTGTCCAATGATTTGCCTTTGTACTGAGCCATATATCCTTTGTTTTGTTCCCTCAAACATATGGCTCGTTTTTTTATCTAAAAAATTCTGTCAGAGGACTGAAATGTAAGTCCTATTATGATTGTAAGTTGGTAAATAAAATTTCAGAAAAATGTTCCCTGAATACGATATAATAGTAGTTGGAGCAGGACACGCAGGTAACGAAGCTGCTGCGGCGGCGGCGACCATGGGGTCAAGAGTGCTTTTGATAACTATGAACATGCAGGTTATTGGGCAAATGTCTTGCAATCCTGCTATGGGTGGGGTAGCCAAAGGGCAAATTGTACGAGAAATAGATGCTCTTGGAGGACTTTCGGGTATTATCACTGATAAAACTGCTATCCAGTTCCGCATGCTCAACCGCTCCAAAGGTCCTGCTATGTGGAGTCCGAGAAGTCAAAATGATAGAATGCGTTTTGCAGAAGAGTGGCGTTTGGCTCTGGAAGCTATTCCTAATTTGGATTTTTGGCAAGATATGGTTACGGGTATCTTAGTGAAAGACAAACGAGCTGTAGGTGTAAGAACAAGCATGGGATTAGAAATTCAGAGCAAAGCCGTAATTCTTACAAGTGGAACTTTCTTAAATGGAGTTATTCATATTGGTGAAAAACGTTTTGGAGGTGGCAGAACAGGTGAAAAAGCTGCTACGGGTATTACCGAACAATTAGTAGAACTTGGCTTTGAGGCAGGACGTATGAAAACAGGTACGCCTCCACGCCTAGACGGCAGAACTATCAACTATCAAGCTATGGAAGAACAACCTGGAGATGAAAAACCTGAACGTTTTTCTTTCTTGGATACTCCTTTGCTTGAAAAGCAATTAAGCTGTTGGATTACCTACACCAATCAAGAAGTTCATGAAATTTTACGAACAGGCTTTGATAAATCTCCTATGTTCACAGGGAGAATTAAAGGGGTAGGACCCAGGTATTGCCCTTCCGTAGAAGATAAAATCAATCGTTTTGCAGATAAAGAACGACACCAAATTTTTATTGAACCCGAAGGTTGGAGAACTATTGAGGTTTATGTAAATGGCTTTTCTACTTCTTTGCCCGAAGATGTGCAATATAAGGCTATTCGTAAAATTCCTGGTCTTGAGAACGTGAAAATGTTTCGTCCGGGCTATGCTATTGAATATGACTACTTCCCTCCTACTCAACTCAAACTTACGTTAGAAACCAAACTTATTGAAAATCTTTATTTTGCAGGGCAAATTAATGGCACAACAGGTTACGAAGAAGCGGCTTGTCAGGGGCTTATGGCAGGCATCAATGCACATTTGAAAATACACGAGCAAGAACCTTTTATTTTGCAAAGAGATGAGGCTTATATTGGTGTTTTGATAGATGACCTTGTCAATAAAGGAACAGATGAGCCTTATCGTATGTTCACTTCACGTGCCGAATATCGCTTACTGCTCAGACAAGATAACGCCGACAGCAGACTCACCAAGAAAGGCTATAAAATTGGATTAGCCTCTGAAGAGCGACTTTTAAGACTGAAAAAGAAAGAAGAGGCAGTAGCTCGTCTGCTTAATGACCTCAAACAGAAAAAAGTACAACCCGAAGATATCAATGGAGTTTTAGAGGCAATGGGAACTTCTCCGATTCGCGAAAAGACTTCTTTTTATACTTTGCTCAAAAGACCGCAGATTACGTTACAACAGCTTGGCAAAATGTATGAAAGTTTGGGTGTCTATTTGAGCAAATACGACGAAAAAGAATTAGAACAGGCTGAAATTCAAATCAAATATGAAGATTACTTGATAAAAGAACAAGAAACTGCTCAAAAAATGAGAGAATTGGAGAATTTCAAAATTCGCGAGGACTTTAATTATGACCTCGTGAAGGCTCTTTCAGCGGAAGGAAGAGAAAAATTGAAAAAAATTCGTCCTGAAACGCTGGGGCAAGCCTCTCGGATTAGTGGAGTCTCCCCTGCCGATATTTCAATACTTATGGTGTATATGGGAAAATGATATTTCCGAACTCACGCTTAAAACTGTTTTTAAACTCCTCTTTTAACGCTTCGGTTTTTAGACCAAAAGAGGAGTTAAATAATTGTTCTTTGTAGAATCACTTTTCGTTCAGCATAAACAAAAGTATAAATTCGGTTAGTTTCTTACAAAATATTCTGTGTTTTTGTCAGTCAATAATTTTTTGGAATTATCTTTTTCGTTACCACTTCAAGCACCTTTTTCAAAAATATGTTTAGCAACCCAAAAGTGAGATTTGAGATAGTCCAACATTTTTCCTCAAAATACTTTTCAATCTTTTTGTTATTTTTGTGGTTTCAAAATCTATTTACGTAGAAAATGGCTAAAATTCACTCAACCACCGTGATAGCAGTTTCGCACAATGGTAAAGTAGCTATTGGTGCCGATGGACAGGCGACTTTGGGGAATACCATTGCCAAAAGCAATGTTCGTAAGATTCGCAAACTCAAAGATGGCAAAGTGATTGTAGGTTTTGCGGGTTCTACAGCTGATGCTTTTGCTCTTATGGATAAATTTGAAGAGAAACTTTCGGCGTATGGGGGAGTTGTAGAGCGTGCCGCTATTGAACTTGCCAAAGAATGGCGTACTGACCGCTATCTTCGTCGTTTGGAAGCTATGATGATTGTAGTAGCTAAAAATGAAATTTTTTTAATTTCTGGAAGCGGAGATGTCATCAAGCCTGATAAAGATGTAGCCGCAATAGGTTCAGGGGCAATGTATGCACAAGCGGCGGCTTTGGCTCTCAAAAAACACGCTCCTCATCTTTCTGCCAAAGAAATGGTAGAAGAGGCTTTGCATATTGCCGCAGATATTTGCATTTATACCAATCATAATCTTGTTATTGAAGAGGTGGAATAAAAGAACTTTGGGGAATGGTTGAGCCTCCAAAAAGCTATTCAGAGCGTATTTTTCTGCTTATGCCCTTTTTCTTTGGCTTGACTTTGGGCATTGGAATAGCTTTGGGGGTTACGCTTATGTATGTGCGTGAGGCTGGTTTAGGCAAACAAGCCAAACAAACTGCCGAAGTGCTTAAACTCATTAAGGAAAATTATGTTGAAGAAGTCAATTTAGACTCTTTGAACAAAACTAACTTGCAAAACCTGCTTTCTCAATTAGACCCGCATAGTTCGTATATTCCTGCTGAGGAAGTTGCTCTCGCACAAAGTCAATTGGAAACTGATTTTGAAGGCATTGGCATTGAGTACGAGTGGCTTAATGATACGCTTTTTGTGAATTATCCTTTACCTCAAAGTCCTGCGGAAAAAGCAGGCATTCGTGCAGGAGATAAAATTCTTGCTATTGATAATGAACCTATTACCTACAAAAATGGCGAAAATATAGTTGATATTTTTCAAAAACTACGTGGCAAAAAAGGTACAAGTGTAAAACTGAAAATCTTACGCAATTTGCAAATTCTTGAAAAAAATGTAGAGCGTGATAAAATTGTCAGTAAATCGGTAGAGGGGTATTTGGCAGATAGCAAAATAGCTTACATTCGTATTTTACGCTTTGCTGAAAAAACCGACCAAGAATTTTCGGAAATACTTGAAAGTTTTGTGCAAAAAGATAGTATTCAAGCTCTTATCATTGACTTGCGTGAAAATGGCGGTGGTTATATGGATAGAGCCAATCGCATTGCAGATGAATTGTTAGAAGCAGGTTTGCTGATTGTTTCTACCAAAGGTAAGCAAAAACGTTATCACCAAGAATACAAAGCTACGGCGGGGGGGATTTTTGAAAAAGGGCAAGTTTGTGTGCTTTTAGACGAGGGTTCGGCTTCGGCTTCTGAGATTTTGGCGGGGGCTTTGCAAGACAATGACCGAGCCACACTAATTGGCAGAAAATCTTATGGCAAAGGTCTGGTACAAGTACCTTTTTCACTTTCTGATGGTTCAGAATTACGACTTACGGTTTCCAAGTATTACACTCCTTCGGGTAGATGTATTCAAAGACCTTATCACAATGGCAAAAAGTATAGCAAGAGCCTTGAAGAACGCTATAAAACAGGGTTTTTACTTCAAGATACCACCATAGACCGAAAAGAAGTATTTCAAACTCGTAAGGGTAAAATAGTGTATGGTGGCGGTGGTATTGTGCCTGATATCATCATACCTTGGGATAGCACCAAATATGAAGAGAAAATCAAAGATTTCTTGCAAAAAACAACGCTCAAAACTTGGCTTGCTGAATATGCTCATCAAAATTTGAAAAACTTGCAAGAAAAAGGTTTCAAAGATTTTCTACAAAATTGGCAAATTCCTGAAAATCTGCTTTCAAAGGCTTTTGTAAAATGGAATTTCAACGAAAAAGAAAAAAAATACATCATCAAACAACTCAAAGCTTTTGTAGCAAAGATTATTTGGGGGAAAGCGGCTTACTATCAAGTCCTTAATTACGAAGATGACTTTTTAGAAAAAGCCGTAAAAATCTTGAAAGAAAACAGCCAATAACTTTTTGGACTTACTGACTTATTACTAATTTTTCGTGCCACCACTTGCCTGAAAAATCTTGAATTTTTAGCAAGTATAAACCTTTGGGAAGATTGAAATTCAGTCGGTTGTTATTTTTATCCCAAATAAAATTTTGCCTACGAGCTTGCAAGTCATACAACTCAATGGCTTGTGGTATAATGCCTCGTATTTCTGCATAATTTTGAGCAGGATTAGGAAAAATCAATATTGGATTAGTTGGGTTTTCTGATAAAGCCGTAATAGCATTGCTTCTGAACACAGGACGTATCATTAGGCTTCCCTTGATATTATTTTCCTGCTCCCATATACCTGAAACATTGTAAAAAACTTCATCAAAAGAGTGATTGTTAGCATCAAAACCGATAGCAAGCAAATCATCATTAGTTTGTTGTATGCCTACAAAAATAGTGTCTTTTACTATAAGCGTTCGGAAGGTATCAATATTGAATCTCACAAAACCATTCGGTTTATTGGGATACTTTACAGGAAAAGCCTTTTGAAATAACAATTCTTGACTTCTGCCCCCTATTTTTTTCCACACCGAAAGCACAAAACTTTGATTACTCAAATCTTTCACAAAAGGCACAAAACAAATATCAATATCAGAAAGTTGTGCCTCCTGCGGAATTACATAACGTACTGCAATCTTGCCTAAACGTTGATTGACGCCTGCAACGTATTCAGCTTCGCCGTCATCGTAGGCATAGTAATTATCTAAAATGGTTACTTGGCGAATAGTATCATTATTTCTGAAATCAATCGGAGGAATAACGGTATTGCCGTCATTTACGTTTATGGTAAGCTTGGTTTCTAATTTGAGTTTAGTAGCCGAAGAAGGTATTGCAAACA
>JANWZC010000103.1 GCA_025054975.1 Raineya sp. | reverse complement strand
ACCCCAAAAAGCCTATCAAAGAGTTTGGTTTTGCGATTGCAAGGGAAGACTCAACACAACTCTATACGCTTTCCAAAAAAGTTTGTACTCAACACCCTGATTCCATACATTTAGAGTTTTTGAAACTTGAATACATTGATACCAGCTTGCTTTTCAAAAACCCCACGCCTGCTACACTTATGCCTAAAAAGGTTTTTGTAAAAAGTTATATTTTGCAAGAAAATGATGAATTGATTTGGGGCAATTTACAAAAAATTGAACTAAATTGGGGTTATGTGGAAAATATCTCTGCTACTACCACCAGCATTACTTTTGATTATGTGATTGATTTGGGAGAAGATTGTGTAAACGCGACCTTTGATAATTATGGAATGGAGTACGGATTTTATTATCATACTCAACCAAATCCATCTGAGAATTCTCACTTAGGCAAGGTATTTGGATTTATTGATGATTCTTTTTGGGGTTACTGCTCATTAGAAGAACCTAAATTTTCTCAAACTTTCATAGTACAAAACTTACAACCTCGCACTACTTACTATTTCCGCTTTTACGCAAAACCTCAAAATAAAATTATTTATGGGCAAACTTTCAGCGTAACTACCAAGTAGTTTAGCGGTTTTTTACTTCTACTTCATCGCCATCTTTGAGTTTTTTATCAATAGCTTGGAAAGGAGCAATTACAATTTTTTCTCCTGCCTTCAAGCCCGAAACAACTTCAATGTTTTCAAAATCGCTGATACCTGTTTTTATCTCACGGAGAGCTACTTTTTTGGTTTTTTCATCATACACAAAGACATATTCCTTTTTTTCGTTTTCGGTTTTATTCTTTTTGTCGTCTTTATTAGTGCTTTCAGCATTTTTGGAAGAATTAACAGCTTTGCCCGTTTGCTTTTTTACTTCTTCTTCACTTTTGGCAACTACTGCTGCAAGCGGAACAATAGGAATATTACTTTTGGTTTGTGTAATAATTTCTACACTGGCACTCGTGCCTGGACGAAAAGGAGAAAGACGACCACTTTTCGCCTTCAAATCCTGGTACGATTCGCTTAAAATTTTTACTTTCACCTGAAATTCCGTAACAGCTTCAGCAGAAACCGTTGGATTAGCAGTATTCGCAATAGCAGTAACTATTCCTTTGAATTTTCGGTTGCGATAGGCTTCTACTTCTACATCAGCTGTATCACCCAAAGAAACCCGAATAATATCATTTTCATTGACATCAACACGCACTTCCATTTCGTTTAGGTTGGCAATGCGTAAAAGTTCTGTACCTGCCATTTGAGCCGTTCCTACTACTCTTTCACCTTTTTCTACGGCAAGTTTAGAGATTATTCCGCTCATAGGGGCATACACAGAAGTACGTGTGAGGTTTTGTATCGTTTCATTCACCGTAGCTAATGCACTTTGAATATTAAATTGAGCGGCTATTACGTTTTGTTTTGCCGCTTCAAATTCTTGTTGTGCTACTTTGTACTCGGCGGTAGCTTGTTCAAATTCTAATTCCGAGATAACTTTTTGCTCAAAAAGTTTTTTTTGTCTTTTGTAATTTGCTTGACTGCGAGTAAGTTGGGCTTCGGCTTGCAACTTGCGGGCTTCGGCTTGGGCAAGAGCGGCACGGCTATTATTGAGAGCGGCTTGGGAGCGTTGAACAGCCAATTCATAGTTATCAGGGCGAATACGCAAAAGTAACTGCCCTTTCACTACAGAATCCCCTTCTTTTACGTACAATTCTGTAATTTCTCCTGATACATCAGGGCTTAATTTTACTTCCGTAACAGGTTGCACTTTCCCCGAAGCCCCCACTTTTTCTGTAATCGTACCATTTTTGACTTCTGCGATTTCTACTTGCTCTAACTTTTTTTTATTTCCCCCCACTACAACCGATAAAATCACTAAAAAAATCACAATCCCCACCAAATACCAAATAATTTTTCCTGACTTCCTTTTCTTACCCATAAAAAGTTTAGAAATTAAAAACTAAAAGTTAAATGTCAGAAGGTTTGAACTTACCTTCTCAAAATAGCAAACTATTTATACTCAAAGAAATTTGGGCTTGTACTACTCTTTTGGTTGTTGAACGAAGTTGAAACACCAAAAGAGTGGTTTTGAAACAACTCTTCTCAAAACCACTTTTTATTCAAAATTAATAAATCTTTGCTTTCTTTGACCTCACCCCCCTGCCCCCTCTCCAAAAGAGAGGGGGAGTTGGAACTACCAAATTTCCTAATAATGTACTTATAATCACAGAAATTTGGTTTTGATAATACTTTCTCTCAAACCACTTTTCATTCAGTATATTTCTGTACTCATTACTCTGTACTCTGCACTCACTACTCATTACTCTGTACTCACTGCTCCGTACTCTATTTAGGCTGTACAATAATTCCACCGCCCGTGCCTACAAATTGAGGGGTTTGTCCATTCCATTTTTTAACTTTTTCATACTCAATTAGATTTGGAGAAATAGACTCTGCCAATTTGCGATTATACTCGGCTTCTGCTTCGGCACGGATACGCATAGCTTCGGCATAACCTTTAGCTTTTTCAATTTCTTTTTGGGCATCAGCACGTTCTTGGGCTACTTCTTGTTCTTTTTTGAGAGCTATTTGCCGAGCATTGATTTTAGCATTGATGTTATCTACTACTCCCTGAGGCAAACGCAATTCATTCAAAAGTACAACCTGCTCAATAATAAAACCTTCTTTTTCCAAAAGATTTTTGATTTCTGCCTCCGATTCATTTTGGAATTGTATCTTATTTTCATAAAGTTGTTCAGCGGTATATTTGCCCGAAACTTTATTGTATGCCTCACGCATATAGTTTCGCATAACACTTTTGTCTAATTCTTCTAATGGTTTGCGATATTTTCTGAAAATCTCTGCGGCTTTATTGGGGGCAACACGATAATTCATAGAAACATCAAAAGAAACTACTAATCCGTCTTTGGTAGTAACACGAAACTCCTCATTATTTCTACTACCTTCGGTGGCATCACGCGTAAAAACTACATTTTGCACAAAAGTAGGAAATTCGTAGATTTGTGTAGTAAAGGGATTGTACCACACCCAACCTGTTGCTTCGGTTACATCTTGTACGCCACGTTCAGAGCCATAAAGTTTGACTACCAAGCCTACGTGTCCTGCGTCTATACGTTTGCAGGCACTTGAAACGATTGTCATAATTGCAATAACAACGGCTACTACTCCTATGATTTTGAACAAGCCACTAATGCCACTTTTACTAGTTGCCATAGAAAATACTTTTACGCTAAACGCAAATATAGTTTTTTTAGTCTTGAAAAAGCAATTTTTTTTAGAAAAAACAAAACCCTGCAAAAGCAGGGTTGAGAGAAAATTAAGCAGTTGGAGAATTAGTCTGCGGGTTTGAGAACAAGCGTTTGCTTTTTTCCTTTACCCACCATTTTAGTTTTTGAAAGTTCGAGGATTTCTATTTCTTCTTCATCTCCTTCCATTTTCATTTTTAGTTTTTTACCATCATCACTAATAGACCAAGTACCCTTTAATTTCTGGTCTAATACACTCAATTCCAAAACACCATCCTTTTTGAAATCAAAATTTAATTCCTTGAGCATCTTGATGTCTTCATCGGCAACCTTTTGACCTTCTTTTTCATTTTGCTTTTTTGAGGCTTCAACGTCTACTGACCATTTGCGAGCTATTAAATCTTTGGGGTTTCCTTTGCAAGCAACCAAAACAATGGCTACTAACAAGAACAAAATCTGCGATAGTCTTTTCATAAAAACAAAATTTTAATTGTGAGTGAAACATAATTTTTCCCAAAGCAAAATATTTTTTTTTGTAAAAACAAAAAAAAAGTAAAAAAAAATGTATAAAATTTGCTTTATCTTTGAAAAGTGTTATTTTTGAGCAATTATATCTTGAAATCTTACGATTATGTCGCACTTAGATTACATTAAAACCGTAGAAGATGCTTTCAAAAAATTGGGCATTAACCCTAATGACGCAAAAGCACCTATTCAAGGAGCTTGGATTTTCAAAAGAGGTTCAGCTACTATTCGGGTTATGCTCAACTCTACACCTACTTCCGAAGGAGAGCAGAAAACATTAGCTATGATGGCTTATATTTCAGAAATACCTCGCCGCAAGCAACGCCAATTTTTCCGAAGACTACTTGAAATGAATAGCTCTCTCATTACCGAAAGATTTGAAATTTTTGATAATGAAATTTACATCACAGCTTCTCGTTATTTAGAAGGTTTAGACTCCGATGAAGTAGTAGATATGATGAAAGAAATTAGCGAAACAGCCGATTTTGTTGATGATAGAATTAAAAAGGAATTTGCCGATGCTTTCGGACCGCCACAACCTACAAAGAAAAAGTAATTTTTAATCACGAAAATCATAAAAACTATGAGCAAAATATATTTCCCGTTTTTGGCTTTGTGCTTTAATACGCTTTTAGCCCAAGACTTCAAGGTCTTGCATAGCTTTGGCAATAATACGCTCAAAGCTACCAAAAAAAAGATTTTTATCGGTGCTTCGCTTAAAAATTCTGATGTAATTGTAGTAGGAAATGATAGTTACATCAACTTAATGCACGAAAAAACAGGTAGAACCCTTGAAATTAAACAGCCAGGCGAATATCTTTTGAGCAACTTCAAAATTCCGACTCAGGGTAGTTCTACGCTCGCAAAATATGGTAATTATGTCCTTAATGAAATGACCAAAGTTGAAAAACAAGACATCAACAAGAACCATCGCAAATACATGGCAATGACAGGGGCAGTTACCAGAGAAATGCGAAGCAGTGTCAAGCCTATTATTCTCATTGTGCCTCCTCTTACCGAAAATTCAAGTATTTACAATTCTACTGCTATCATTTCTTGGATAGGTGAAGAAGGCAAGAAATATTACGTAAGAATTAAACTGCTTAGCGGTGAAACCGTAGCTCTTTTAGAGGTGAATAAACCTAAATTTACTTTTGATTTTGGCTTGCTCAAAAAGGAAAAAGACGGCTCAGCAAATTATGAAGTGCTTGTATATGAAGCCGAAAATGAAAGTGTTCAAGGAACATTCAGTATAAGTCTTTTAGAATCTGCTAAAAGAAACGATATTCAAAAAGAGCTGAAAGACTTTCGCCCCGAAACAGCTGTGGATTATTTAATTTTAGCTTGTTTCTTTGAGGAAAAAAAGCTACTTTTTGACGCCGCTGCTTGTTATGAAAAAGCCCTTGAATTGCAAAATGATAATTACATCAAGACTGCCTATATGGAGTTTTTAGTGAGAAATAAAATGGGTTACACTTACGCAGAAAAAGATAAATAACCATGACACAACTAAATGTTTTCGGAGAGCCGCTCAAAACTTGTAGCAATAAACCATTAACAGGTTATTTTCGTGATGGATGCTGTAATACCGATGAAACTGATGTAGGTTCGCATACGGTTTGTGCGGTGGTTACAGAAGAGTTTTTGTTATTTTCATTAGAACAAGGAAATGACCTCATCACACCTGCTCCTTGGTATCAATTTGAGGGCTTAAAACCAGGCGATAAATGGTGTTTGTGTGCGTGTAGGTGGTTAGAAGCCTATCACGCAGGAAAAGCCCCACTCGTAGATTTGGAAGCTACCAATGAAAAATGCTTGGAACTGATACCTATGGAGATATTGTTGAAGTTTGCTTTGAAAGAAAGGTCTAATTCCCATTAAGTTTTACAATCCACTTTGCCGCTTGCCAAAGATTTTCTGCCCAATAATTAACGGCTAATTGCGTAGGAGAGCCTACTTTGATTGTCTGCAAGCCTAATTTTTGAGCAGGTATCAAGTCTCTTTCGCTATCGCCTATCATAAAAGATACAGATGGCTCAATTTGATAACGAGCCATAGCTCTTTCAAAAAGCAAACTTTCGGGCTTGCGACTTAAAGAATTGCTAAATTCAGGGTGATAAGGTGAGTAATAAAGGTCATCAATCAGGTAGCCACATTTTCTTTGCAGAAACTCATGGCAATTCCATACATCTTGGGCAGTGTAAATGCCTTTGGCTATTCCCCCTTGATTGGTAATTACAATGAGCAAATAACCTGCTTCTTTGAGCATTTGTAGAGCCTCACAAACTCTATATTCCAACACAAAATCCTCAATTTTATAGGTGTATTCGCCTCTTTCTACATTCAAAACGCCGTCTCTATCTAAAAAAACCGCTTTTTTCACAAAAATGAAATGATTATGTTGCACAAAACTACAAAAAAACGAATTTTTTGCCTAACCTTTATGTTACATAGACAAAACTAAAATTTCAAGACAATGGAATATCATATTCAAGTGGAAAATATCAAGTGTGGTGGCTGTGTGAATAGCATCAAAAAGGCTATTGCCGCCATAGCAGGAGTAGAAAAAGTTGATGTAAGCAAAGAAACTGAAACTGTGAGTGTTTGGGGAACTGAAAATTTGCACGCTACCATAGTGGAAAGATTAGCGGAGTTGGGTTATCCTGAAAAAGGCAACAACAATCTTTGGCTAAAAGCAAAATCTTTCGTGAGTTGTGCTGTGGGCAGAATGACCAAAGAAAACGAATAAAACTCTTGTTTTTGGGATATTTTTAGACTTTGCGTGTGCAGTTCTGCAAAGTCTTTATTTTTTTCGCTTTTACGAAAAATACTTTATTTTTGCAGGCGTTAATAGAGCAGTTATAACCCAAAATTCAAAAAAAATGCGTTTTTTGCCTTCCTTTTCCCGAAAAAAAGCCGCCGATAAGCCTAAAAAATCCAAACTCCGCGAGTGGATTGATGCCATTGTTTTTGCAGTAGTAGTAGCTACTTTTTTGCGTTGGCTGCTTTTAGAAGCCTATACCATTCCTACACCTTCTATGGAAGGTTCTTTGCTTACAGGTGATTTCCTTTTTGTGAGTAAATTACACTACGGAGCAAGAACCCCCAAAACTCCTTTACAAGTGCCGCTTACACATCAAAAAATTTTTTTTACCAATATTCCTTCATATTTAGACTGGATACAACTGCCTCAATATCGTTTGCCACATTTTTCGGAAGTCAAGAATGGAGATGTAGTAGTGTTTAATTTTCCTGGTTTTGAAGAAAAACAACCTCGCCACCCCGTAGATTTGCGAACTAATTATATCAAGCGTTGCATAGCGATAGCAGGTGATACTATTGAAATTCGTAATGCAGATGTATATGTGAATGGCAAACGTTTCCATGACCACGAAAAAACGCAATTTTCGTACAGCATTGAAGTAAAAGATGAAATTCCCCAAGAAGAGTTAGAGGAACTGGGGCTTTTCGTAGGTGATGATATTGAAAATCCTGATATTGAGTATTTACCCGCTCAAAATCGTTATGTAGGTTTTTTGAGCAATAAAGTAGTGGAAGAAATCAAAAAATTTCCCCAAGTAAAAAAAGTTGAGAAAATCATTATGCCTGCAGGCAAAAAAGAAGAAGCAGGCTTGACTATCTTGAATGATAGAGGTAGAGGAGAAACTATTTTTGGGGACGATGTATATCCTGTGTTTCCGCATAGTGCCAAATTTAATTGGAATAGAGATAATTTCGGTCCCCTTTGGGTGCCTAAAAAAGGAACTACTATTCCTATCAATGAAAATACCATCGCTTTGTATGGTTTTACTATTCAAGAGTTTGAAGGATACGATAAGGGAGAAGTTGAAATTACCAACAACAACGAACTTTTGATAAACAAAAAGCCCGTAAAAACTTACACCTTCAAGCAAGATTATTACTTTATGATGGGTGATAACCGACACAATTCATTAGATTCGCGTTACTGGGGTTTTGTTCCCGCTGACCACATTGTTGGAAAAGCCTTATTTATATGGATGTCTTGGGAAGGTCGTGCCAAGTGGTACAAGAAAATTCGTTGGAGTAGGCTGTTTAACGGAATTGACTAACGAAATTTGCTTTGTTGTTACTTGCAAGCCTTGTAGAAAAATCTTGAACTAATCCACTTCAAACTACAAACTTTCTACAAACTTTGAGTATCCATAAAACTTATCGTTTCATAGCCCAAAGGATAGCCAATCCTACTTTGCAAAAAAAAGTAGGTTTGGGTTTTTCGGTATTAGTCAGCAGAATGGCTGTGGTGAGTGTGGCTATTACGATAGTAGTGATTTTACTTTCTTTTGCGGTGCTTTTGGGCTTCAAAAACGCTATCAAAAGTAAAATTTTTAGTTTTTCGGGGCATATCCGAGTTGTTAAAACCAGCAACAATCAATCTTTGGAAGAGCCTGCTGTTGCCATTCAGACGGAACTTTTTAAGCAAAAAGATAAAATTCCATTCATTGAATACCTGCAACTTTATGCTCAAAAGCCAGGGGTTATCAAGGTGAGAGAAAATGTGCAAGGGGTTGTTTTGAAAGGAGTAGGAGAAGATTACAGAAAAGAGGATTTTTTAGAAAATTTGCAGGAGGGGCGTTGGCTCAATTACAACAAAAACGGCGAAAGTAAAGAAACCCTTATCAGCCGAACTATTGCTCGCAAACTCAATCTTAAACTTGGCGATTCACTCATTGTGATTTTTGTGCAAGAACCTCCTCGTTTTCGGAAATTAGCAGTGGTGGGTATCTATGAAACAGGGGTGGGCATCTTTGATGAAAAATTTTTGATAACTGACATTAAAACCATTCAAAAAGTCAATAATTGGGGCGATAGCTTGGTGAGTGGTTATGAAATTTTTTTGAAAGATTTTGATAAACTCGTTGAAAATTCACGTGAGTTGGAAAATTTTTTACCTTATGATTTGAGCCAACAGCCTATTACCGCCAAGCATTTTGATACTTTTGAGTGGCTAGAACTTTTGGATAACAACGTAGTGATTATTTTGGTGATTATTTTAGCAGTAACGGCTTTCAATATTATTTCGGTGCTTCTGATAATGATGATGGAGCGGACTAATATGATTGGTATTCTAAAAGCCATAGGTGCTGAAAATAAGCAAATTGAACGTATTTTTTTCTTTCAGGCTGGCTACATTGTATTGCGAGGTTTTTTGTGGGGAAATGTAGTTGCTTATTTGCTATACTTGGTTGAATATTACGGCAAACTCATTCCTTTGGATACTCAAAACTACCTGGTGAGTTATGTACCTGTGCAGTGGAATTGGCTGGTGTGGATTTTAGCAAATCTTGGTACTTTTCTTTTGATAAGTTTGGTGATGTGGCTTCCCATTCGGTTTGTCGTGAAAGTTCCACCTGTGAAGGCTATCCGATTTGTGTGAGCAAACACAATAATGCTTTTCCTTTCAACCTGTGAGTGTAAAACGAACAGAGATTTTTTGGCTATTACAAATTGAGTTTTTTGATAAGCTCTGCTAAATGAAAATTGATTTTGAGGAGAGTAGTTATCTAAACCACTTTTCTGGCGTTTCGGCTTTGCTCAACGACCAAAAAAATGTTGCAAAATCAAATTTTTTTAAGTAATAAAATTATGTTTCAACACAGAAATTCCACTATCATACATTCTAAATCACCACTAAATATTGTACTTATTCAAGATTTGGTTGCATAACA
>JANWZC010000102.1 GCA_025054975.1 Raineya sp. | reverse complement strand
AATGCTTCAATTTCAGTTTTATTCATACAATTCAGGCACATATCGGGTGTTAGACCTGCTTTACGAGCCACCAAAATGCCAAATTGATGATGTTTATAGCCTTCTATGTCGTGAGCGTCGGCATTGATACTAATTTTTACACCTTTGTCTAATGCTTTTCGTACCCAGTACCAATCCAAATCCAAGCGAATAGGATGAGCATTGATTTCCAAAGCTACTTCATTGGAGGCACAAGCATCAATAATTTTAGGCATATTGAGCGGATATCCATTTCGGCGGAGCAAAAGTCTGCCCGTAGGATGCCCAATAATCGTTGTGAATGGATTTTCAATAGCTCGGATAAGTCTTTCGGTGGCTTTAACTTCATTCATATTCAGATTGCTGTGAATGGAAGCAACGACAAAATCAAAAGTTTTCAAAATATCAGTATCATAATCCAAATCACCATTGCTCAAAATGTCGCTTTCAATCCCCTTAAAAATCTTAAAATGTGGATTTTGAGCATTAAGTTTTTCAATTTCTTGATGTTGTTCTGCAATTTTTTGTACAGAAAGCCCACCTGCATAATAAGCAGATTGCGAATGGTCGGTAATGCCCAAATACTCAAAGCCAAACTTTTGAGCGGCTTTTGCCATTTCTGCAAGGGTGTGCTTGCCATCGCTGTATGTGGAATGAGCGTGTAAAGTTCCTTTCAAATCTTTTGTTTCAATGAGATGAGGCGTTTGCGTATAAATAAATTCAAAAATTCCTTCTCGGAGTTCAGGTTGCAAGTAAGGCAAGTCTGCTTGCTGATAAATTTCATTTTCACTTTGCCAAATATTCTTTTGTGCTATTTCTAAAAGTGTTTGATTATGAAATTTGTAAGAAAGATGATTTTCAGCACAAGAAAGCTGAAAGACTAATCTAATAAAATTTTTTTCATTTGAAAAATAAAATTCCACTCTTAAAGGTGTATTTTTGAACTTGCCTCTCCAAACGAAAACCCCTGAAATTTGAGGATTATACTCTAAAAATGGGCATTGCGTTAAATATTCGTGAAGGTTTTGCTCACTTTCTACAACAAAAACAAGCGTTTGAATGACCTCTAAACATCTCCTAAACTCACCCACCACCTGAAACCGCCTAATTGCAGAATTTTGTTTCAAGTAATTTTCTAAAATCTCTACGATAGGCAAAGTTTCAGCATAGAGTAATTTTTCAGCATTGAGTTGAATAAAAAGTAAGCCATTTTTGATAGTTTCTTGAATTTTTTCACCAAAACCCTTAATTTGAGCTATTTGATTGTTTTCGCAAGCCTCAAAAAGTTGTTCAGGAGTAGTAATTCCTGCTTCTTGCCAAAGCGTTCGCACACGCTTTGCACCCAACCCTTTGATTTTAAGCATTTTCAGAATTCCTTGTGGCGTTTGAGCAAGCAAATTTTCAAGTTCTTGGAAAGTTTGTGTTTGGGTAATTTCCCAAATTTTTTCACCGATGCTTTTGCCAAAAATTTTGTTCAAATTTTCTTTGGGCAAATCAGCCAAATTTTTTGTTATCTTTTCAATCTTAAAAATCGCAGAATGATAAGACCGCACCTTGAATTCATTTTCGCCGTGCAGTTCCAAGAGAGTAGCAAAAAGATTTAGTTTTTCAGCAATAGCTTCGTTGGTAAGCACAATTTCTGAATTTTAGTGAGTGATAATTTATTCCAAGATTATCAAGAATTAGGCTTCAAACGAGTTCATTAGTTTTTGATTGCAGACTAAAATGTACGATGACTATTTGGCAAAATAGGCAATAAAATTTCGCTTTTGCGTTGTGTGTAAGATAACACTAAAAGTAAGTTATCCTCTTTATTTTGGAGCAAAGGTAGTAAAAAATGGTCGTACAAAAGACGGAATACAAAAATTTTTGTGTAGAAGTTGTGATAAGTGATTTCAAAGCTATTACAAGTATTTGGAGGGTAATCTTGCTATAAAACGATTGATAATCAGTATGTTGTTGAAGAATTTAGGGATAGGAGATGTAGAGATAATGTTTGAAAGTCTATCGTAGTACGATTCTATGTACGCTCAGACAAGTGGCAGAACGAGCCATTGCAGGTCCAAGATAGAAACATTACCGACAGATTATGGGCATAAATACTTGTCTGTGAGTCAGAAATGACAATTAGTCCGAAAAACTACTTGTTTCTCCTAAAAAGACTTTTAGTATGGTACTTCTGTTAAAATTATGTTTCAGCGTAGAAATTATCGCTATTATACATTCTAACTCACTGGGTTTGGTAATTGCTTGCCTACAAAATCACTCTTCATTGAGTTTTTTACAAAAAAATCTTTGCTTGCTGAAAAAATCTTTGGCAAAAAATGTAAATTGCAAGCAAAATTAAAATCTGTATTTTTATGGAAGAGAAATCATCAAAAAAAGACCATTTTTGGTTGGGTTTGCTCATAGGGGCAGGGGTAGGAGCGGCTCTGGGTATTTTGTTTGCCCCCCATGAAGGTAAAGTTACTCGCAAAAAACTTACCTATCAGCTCAAGAAAATACGTGAGCAACTTTTAGAGTTCTTGAAAAAACTCAAAGAAGGGAAAGAAGAACACATCAGTATAGCCAAAACCAAAGGCGAACAAGTTGTCAATGAAGCTAAAAATAAGGCAGAAAGTTTGCTAAAAGACGTAGAAAACTTAATGGAACAAATTAAAAAATAATGAAAACTGTAACTCTTATACCTGGCGATGGCATAGGAACAGAAATCGTAGAGGCAGTGCAGGAGGTTTTTAAGGCGGCAAATGCCCCTATTGAATGGGAAGTTCATTTGGCAGGTAAAACAGCCTATGAAAAATATGGCGAACTTATGCCTGAAAGCCTATTAGAGTCCATTGAACGTAATAAAGTGGCTCTAAAAGGTCCCGTAGAAACTCCCGTAGGAGGTGGTTTTAAGAGTATCAACGTTACTTTGCGTCAGAAGTATGATTTATACCAAAATGTGCGTCCTTGTAAGAATACAGTGGGCATCAATACTCGTTTTACAGACGTAGATTTGGTGCTTTTTCGTGAGAATACCGAAGGACTTTACTCAGGCTTGATTTTATACGATGAGCGTTTGCAAATTGTGGATTCGGTGAGTCGTATTTCTATGAAGGGATGTTTGCGTATTGTACGAGCGGCTTTTGAATATGCTAAAAAATATAAACGCAAAAAAGTAACCGTTGTACATAAAGCCAACATTCTCAAAAAATCGGGTGGTATGATGTTAGAGGCGGCACAAATTGTTTCCAAAGATTACCCCGATGTGGATTGGAATGATAAAATCATTGACAATATGTGTATGCAGCTTGTTACCAAGCCCGAACAATTTGATGTAATTGTTACTTCCAATCTTTTTGGGGATATTCTTTCAGATTTGTGTGCAGGTTTGGTAGGCGGTTTGGGGGTAGTACCAGGTGCAAACATTGGTGATGAAATAGCTATTTTTGAGGCAGTTCACGGCACAGCTCCCGATATTGCAGGCAAAGGCATTGCTAATCCTACGGCTATTTTGCGTTCAGCTATTATGATGTTGGAATATTTAGGCGAAAGTGAAGTAGCCAAACGAATTGATACGGCTTTAGATAAAACTCTTGCTGTAAAAGAACTTTGTACAAGGGATTTGGGTGGTCAAGCTGATACTAAAACCTTCACCCAAAATGTTATTGCTAATCTTGCATAGCTTACGAAAAAATTAGTTGGAGCGTTTTGTTTTGGGCAACTACTCTAAGTATTTGCCCAAAGCTATGCTAATAGAGTATTTTGAAAATCTGTTATAAAAGACGAGTCAAAGTATTTTTTGTTGAGGGGTTTTTTAATGTAATTGTTATGCAAGTTTTTTCTAAATTTCCTGAACTGAAAACTACTATCTTTACGCAGATGTCTGCTTTGGCAAGAGAGTGTGGGGCTATCAATCTTTCACAAGGCTTTCCTGATTTTTCTCCTCACCCCAAATTGCTTGAAGCCAAATGCAAAGCTATGAAGCAAGGGGCAAATCAGTATGCACCTATGCAAGGATACATGCCCTTGCGAGAAAGAATTGCCGAGAAAACCCAAGAACTTTATGGTTTTGTCTGCAATCCCGAAACTGAAATAACTATCACTGCTGGAGCTACTCAAGCCATTTTTACAGCTATCCTTACTTTTCTTAACCCCGATGAAGAAGCTATTCTGATAGAGCCTGTTTATGATAGCTATTTGCCTGCGGTACGTTTATGTAAGGGTATTGCAAAATTCGTAGAACTCAACCCGAATGATTTTTCAGTGCCTTGGCAACAGGTCAAAAAATTGATTTCCAAAAAAACAAAACTTATTCTTATCAACTCCCCTCATAATCCAACAGGCAGTACGCTCAAAAAGAAAGATTTACAAGAACTTGAAAAACTCACCAAAGGCACAGATATTCTTATCATCAGCGATGAAGTGTACGAACATATCATCTTTGACAAACAAAGCCACGAAAGTATTTTGCGTTATCCCGAACTTGCTAAACGTAGTCTAGTGATTTCATCTTTTGGCAAAACTTATCACGTTACAGGCTGGAAGGTAGGTTACGTAGTAGCCCCTGAAAACCTAACGGC
This sequence comes from Raineya sp., assembly GCA_025054975.1. Taxonomy (GTDB): domain Bacteria; phylum Bacteroidota; class Bacteroidia; order Cytophagales; family Thermonemataceae; genus Raineya. The sequence goes on along the minus strand of JANWZC010000102.1, from coordinate 5,040 downwards.
TGAATTTCGTAAAGTACATCAGTACAATGTTTTTTGTGTGAATTTGCCTGCACAAATTGCTTTCTACGAAATTCTAAAAGAAAAAAGCCTCTATGAAGAATTGGGGCAATTTTATGAAGAAAAACGTAATTTTTTCCAAAAACTCCTTCAAAGTACGCGTTTTCAATTGAAAAAGGTAGAAGGAACGTATTTTCAATTAGTTTCTTACGAGAAAATCACTAACGAAAAAGATATAGATTTTGCTATCCGAATGACCAAAGAATTTGGGGTTGCTCCTATTCCACTTTCAGTGTTTTATAGCAAACAAAATGACTACAAACATTTGCGTTTCTGTTTTGCCAAAGAAAACGAAACTTTGGAAAAAGCCGCCGAAAAATTAACCAAAATCTAATACGAGTGTTTTTCAATCCACTCGCATACTAATTCTGCAATCATTTTAGCACCAATAGAATTGAGATGTATAAAATCTGTCACCGTATGAAAGCCATGAGTTTTAGCAATTTCGTCCCAAGTTCTTTGCAAGATATATTTTTGAAACATTGCGAGTTCAATAAGTTTGTGATTAGGATGATACTCTTTGCGAATGGGAGATTGCTTTTCTAAAAATTCTACGTGTTTTTCATACAAAGGCAAATAGGCTACTTGATATTTTTGAGCTACTTTTTTCACTACTTCAACATACTCCTTGATGTGTGAATGAACTTTATGCTTCAAATTCTCACCAATTACGGGCATAGAAATCAAAGCAATTTGAGCAGAAGTTTCATTCTGCAAACGTTCAACAATTTTACAAAGATTCTCTTCATACCAAAAAATAGTAGCAGGTTGGGGTAATTTTTTGAGTTTCTGATACACAGCTTGATTTTGCTTGAAAATAGTAGCATTTGCGTCATTAGTGCCTATGAGAATAGTAACAAAATCAGGCTTACAAGCAATGATTTCATCAAGTCTTTGCAAAAGATTGTACGCTAAATCTGCATTTACGCCTGCATTGATGTACTCGTAAGCATTTTTCAATTTTTCTGCTACCATTGCCGTATAATCGGCACTCATATTGCCACAAGTAAGGCTATCTCCTGCAAAAACAATACGTTTTTTTTCAGAATTTTGAGGTTTTGCCAAGAAATTTTTAGGATTGTTGGGAGCTGTTTTGAAAAGAAAGCCATACAAATAAGCATAAATTACACCTCCTACTACAATAAGCAAAAGCAACACAATGGCAAGCAAAAGCAGTGTGTTCATAGGTTACCCAAAATTTAGTTTATACTCAAAGAAATTCAGTTTTAAGTCCTTTTGCAAATTTTGCGTTTCCAAAACTTTAACAAGATAATAGTTTTTCAGCCAATAACATAATTTTTTGAGTTGCACCAATATTTGCTTCTACATACTTGCGGGTAAGATGAGAGCATCTATTGTAAAATTCTCTATCTTGATACAATTTTTCAAAAATTTGCAAGAAATCGTTTTCGTTTGCTACACTCCAAGCAGTTTGCAGGTTGAGCAAATCTTGGGCTTCCTGAAACTTTTGAAAGGCTTTGTTACCGAAAAAAATAGGCAAACCAAAGACAGCAGGCTCTAAAATATTGTGCAGACCTTGCTTATATGCCCCGCCTACAAAAGCAAAATCTGCATATGCATACAAATAAGCAAGCACTCCAATCGTATTGACTATCAAAACTTTATACTTTTCACAAGAGTTTTCTTGAGCTAAATCTGTGAAAAGTAAAGCCTTGTATTTCTGTTGCAGATGTAAAATTTCATTTTCATGTATTTCGTGAGGAGCAATAATAAGTTTAAGTGGTTTTTGAAAGTTTTGATAAAATTTTTCAATAACAGCTAAATCTTCCTGCCAAGCACTACCTACAATTAGCGTGGGAGTATGATTTTTGAATTGCAGTATTTTTTCGGAATATGAAAAATTCTTTTCCTGTAAAATTTGGGTAACTCTATCAAAACGAGTATCACCTGCTATGCTTACAGAATGAACATCAAGATTTTTGAGTAATTGCAGGGAATTTTCATTTTGCACGAAAATATGTGTAAAGCAAGTGAGCATTTGGCGATGTAATTTGCCATGAGGCTTGAAAAAAAGTTGTTCAGGGCGAAAAATAGCCGAGAAAAGCAAAACAGGTATGTTTTTTTGTTTGGCAGTTCTCAAAAAATGATACCAAAAATCATATTTTGTCCAAAAAATGAGATTAGGTTGCAAGATTTCTAAAAATTTTTGAGCATTTTTTTGAGAATCGTTAGGCAGGTAGCAAATCAAGTCGGCTTGTGGGTAATTTTTTCGGACTTCATAGCCCGAAGGGGAAAAAAAGGTAAGTATTACTTGAAAATCAGGATATTTTTCTCGGAAACGCTCCAAAACAGGACGAGTTTGTTCAAACTCGCCCAAAGAAGCACAATGAAACCAAACTCTTTTTCTCTTGTAACAAACCTTCTCCCTTACAACTTGCCAAGTATCTCTGATGCCTTTTTCTCGTAATTTGGCTTTTACGTTTCCTCCCAATGCTGCTATTCTGATGCTTAAAAAGTAACTTTTCGTGATGAAATTATACAGCCATAAATGCATTGAAATAAAGATTTTTGAGTTTAGCAATAGTTTTCGTTAGAAAACTGCAAAATTCTTAAAAAGGTGGATTATCTTCATCAAATTCGGTGTAGCTTTGATTAAATTTGTGTCTATCGTTGAGTTTGCTACTTAAAATCACTTCTGTACTGCTTCTGGGAGGATTTTCTTGAAACTCCGTAGGTATTTGTGGAGTAGAAGGAAACCGAGATAAACTTTCAAAAGAAGCCCCAATTTCGGATATGCTTGTATCTTCCCAATTTGTAAATTTGGTGAATTCTCCAATAAAGCGTAGTTTTATGGTATCCGTAGAGCCGTTGCGATGCTTAGCTACAATTACTTCACCGAGTTGGTTGGTAGGCATACCATTTTCATCTTGGGTAATTTTGTAATATTCAGGGCGATACAAAAAAATCACCATATCAGCATCTTGTTCAATAGAGCCTGATTCTCGCAGGTCGGAAAGTTGAGGTTTTTTATCTCCGCCACGTGTTTCTACGGCACGACTGAGTTGAGCTAGGGCAATTACAGGAATATTGAGTTCTTTGGCAAGATTTTTCAATGACCTTGAAATATAAGCTATCTCTTGCTCACGATTGCCACCTTTACTCATATCTCCTCCCGACATCAATTGCAAATAATCAATGATTATCATTTGAATTTTATTTTGAGCCGCCAGACGCCTTGCTTTGGCTCGTAGTTCCAATACGGAAAGAGCAGGAGTATCATCAATAATAATTTGGGCTTGGCTAAGACGTCCTATTTTAGCGTGCAGTTGCTTCATATCTTCATCGTCAAGCAAACCCTTTTTGATTTTATCACTTTTGATTTCGGCTTCCAGAGAAATTAAACGATTGACAAGTTCTGTGGCTGACATTTCAAGGGAAAAAATAGCAATTGGTAATCCAAAATCTACTGCGGCATTACGAGCCATAGAAAGCATAAAAGCACTCTTACCCATACCCGGACGAGCCGCTACAATAATTAAGTTGGATTTCTGAAATCCTCCTGTCAATCTATCTAAATCACGAAAACCCGTAGGCACGCCTGTAAGTCCATCTTGGTGATTTCTTTTAATCTCTAATTCATTGAGGGTTGCTAGCATTAAATCTTTCATCATCACATAGTTTTTCCGAATGTTTTTTTCAGAAACTTGAAAAAAACTTCTCTCTGCCAAATCCAGTAAATCAAAGACATCAGTAGTATCTTCGTAGGCTTTGGTAGCCACTTCTCCCACAATTCGGATAATTTCTCGTTTGATATATGCTTCCAAAACAATTCTAGCGTGATACACAATATTTGCCGCCGAATTGACTTTAGAGGTGAGTTCAGCCAAATACAACGGTCCGCCTGCGGCTTCCAAGCGTCCCATTTTTTGGAGTTTGTTCTTGACGGTTATTATATCAATAGGCTCATTTTCGGAAAAAAGTAAAGTAATAGCTTGGTATATTTCCTGATTACGAGGGTCGTAGAAACATTCAGGTTGCAAAATATCTCCCACCTCCATAATAGCATTTTTCTCCAACATCAACGCTCCCAATACAATCTCTTCTACATCACGAGCCTGTGGAGGTAGTTTGCCAAAGGCATTCAAAGCCGCCGAGCTAGTAGTCTTTGTCTTCCGAGAAGATAAATCCGAGATCTCTTTTTCCATGATTTTGAGATTAAGGATTACAAAAATAACCCTTTTCCGAGATAAAACATGGCAATGCTGTTGAAAAAAAATTTAATTTTTTTGTAAATCACACAAAGATAGGTGCTTGTAAATTTTCTAAACTATTCGTATAGTTTTGTAAATAAAGTTAATTCTTCTTCCACAAAAGCCACCAGATACCATATTGAAAGCCCCAGTTATTACGCCCCAAACGTCCTACGCTGGGTATGCTGTAACTAACAAAAATCTGCTCGCCACGCACCATAGGTTTGAACTGATATCGCAACGAATAACCCATTAGCAGATTTTTCCAAATTTTAGCTTTTAGTTCCATATTCAGTTCAATCCAAGTGGCTTGCAAATTTTGTCTAAACGCAATAGGTTCATTACCAAAAATAGAACTTTGTAGAGTAGTTTGCATTTCTTCTTTGTACCATGCATTTGCTATTCGCAGACCTATCCCGAAAACATCAACTTTACTTTGTGTATGCAGAAAATTATGCATCCAACCTAAACGTACAATACTTGCTTGGGTTTGGTAAGTAGCTTTTTGGGCATCTTTGCGACTTGCCCAAGTAAATTCGCCTACTACGAGATTTTTATTCCGAAAAGCCCAATCGGTATTGATGTGCAAAGCTATTTTGTTGGTAGCCATTCTTTGTCCTAATCCTATCAAGTCTATACCTGTACGCAAGGCAAGCGTATCAAAAATTTTACTTCTTTGCTTGACTCTGGCAGTTTGACTTTTGAAAAAAAGAACATTTTTTTTCAAGCTATCTTGATTGACAAGGGTATCTTTTTGGGCAAAACTTGGTAA
>JANWZC010000101.1 GCA_025054975.1 Raineya sp. | reverse complement strand
GACTTTTCGCAACTTCCACAAGGAATGTACATTGTTGAAATTCAGAATAATCAGTTACGAGAAAGATATAAAATTATTAAAAACTGAAAGGTAAAATTTCTTCAAAGTCCTCGTGCAAACGAGGACTTTTTTTATTTTTGCAGAAAAATAAATGTTGCAAGATTTACAATTCATACAAAGTCATCTGCAAAAAAATTGTGAGGACTTTTCTCCTCAAAATCTTCGTTCTTGGGAAGATTTACGGAACTATCTGTTGTTTTGGGTTCAAAGTCTTTTGCAAAAAGCCCCAGAGCGTCTCTTGCAAGTAGCTTATCGTTTAGATTTGCCCGAGAATGAATTTTCAGAGGCTTTTGCCAAACAAGATAGCCCAAGAATTGTTGAAATCATGCTCCAAAGAGAACTCAAACGTTTGGAGTTTCGCAAAAAATATTCATAATTGCTTCAAAATACTTTGCATCTTATGTCAAGTGTCTCTTCATCAACTTCAAATTCCATACAAGAGAACTTTGAAAATCTTTCTACCAAAGAATTTATACTCATCAAAGGGGCAAAACTGCATAATCTTAAAAACATTGATGTAGCTATTCCTCGTAATAAATTAGTAGTTGTTACGGGGGTTTCAGGTTCGGGCAAATCTTCTTTGGTCTTTGATACACTTTTTGCCGAAGGGCAAAGAATGTACGTAGAAAGTTTGAGTGCCTACGCAAGACAATTTTTAGCCCGCATGCAAAAACCCGAAGTAGAGTACATCAAGGGTATTTCGCCTGCTATTGCCATTGAACAAAGAGTAATCTCTAAAAATCCACGCTCTACGGTGGGTACTACTACGGAAATTTACGATTATCTCAAACTTTTGTATGCACGCATAGGTAAGACTTTCTCACCAATTTCAGGTAGAGAGGTTCGCAAGGATACCGTAGATAGCGTTACAGATTACATTTTTACTTTCCCCGAAGGTCAGAAAATCCTGATTGCCAGTCCGCTGAAAAATCTTTCTCAACGCACTCTTGAAACAGAATTACAAATTCTTTTGCAAAAAGGTTACACACGCATTTTGCTTGGAGAGGAAATTACATTTATTGAGGAGTTTTTGGAGCAGAAAACTGAAATTTTGCAAAGCAAGCAGTGGCAAGACGTTTGGGTGCTTATTGATAGAACCACCGTAGAGCCTGAAAATGAAGAAAGTCGTTTTCGCATTGCCGATTCCATTCAAACGGCTTTTTTTGAGGGAGCAGGCGAATGTATGGTGGATTTTGTAGGCATTGAGAAACGTTATTTTTCCGATAAGTTTGAATTAGACGGCATTACTTTTGAAGAGCCTAATATTCATTTTTTCAATTTCAACAATCCTTATGGGGCTTGTAGCACTTGCGAGGGTTTTGGTACGATACTGGGCATCAGTGAAAAATTAGTAATTCCGAATCCTAATCTTTCGGTTTATGAAGATGCAGTAGCTCCTTGGCGTACTGAAAAGATGAGTGAATGGAAAAAAGATTTTATGCGTAAGGCAACCTTGCTATATGATTTTCCTATTCACCGAGCTTACAAAGACCTCTCAGAAGCCGAAAAAGATTTGCTGTGGCAGGGCAAAAAAGGAAAAAAAGAAAAAGATACACTCTACGGTATCAATGATTTTTTCAAGTATTTGGAAGGGGAGAGCTACAAAATTCAGTATAGGATTTTGCTTTATCGTTATCGTGGGCGAACCGTATGTCCCGATTGCAAAGGCACTCGCATCCGCAAAGATGCCTCTTACGTAAAAATTGGTGGCAAGTCTTTGCATGAAATTTTGCTGATGCCTGTTGAGGAAGTCGCTGATTTTTTTGACAATCTCGTACTTGACGATTTTGAGCAAAAAGTTGCTAAACGTATTCTCACAGAAATTCGCAATCGCTTGAATTATTTGTTGAAAGTGGGTTTAGGTTATCTTACGCTTAACCGAGCTACTGCAACGCTTTCAGGTGGCGAATTTCAACGTATCAAACTCGCTACTGCTCTGGGAAGTGCTTTGGTTGGCTCTATGTACATTCTTGATGAACCCAGTATTGGTTTGCATCCACGTGATACTCAACAACTCATTGAAGTTCTGCTTCAACTCCGAAATATAGGAAATACTGTGGTGGTCGTAGAACACGAAGAAGAACTTATGCAAGCAGCAGATTATATTATTGACATCGGTCCCAAAGCAGGTATAAATGGAGGAGAAATTGTTTTTCAGGGCAATAAATATGATTTTGATACCGAAAAATATCCTTTTTCACTTACCTTGCGATATTTGAGCGGCAAAGAGCAAATTCCTATTCCTAAATTTCGTAGAAAGTGGGCAAATAGTATTTGGGTGAAGGGGGCAAGAGAAAATAATTTGCAAAATATTGACGTACAAATTCCTTTGGGAGTTTTTTGTGTGATTACAGGGGTTTCGGGTTCGGGGAAATCTACGCTTGTCAAGAAGGTGCTTTTGCCTGCTCTTTCCAAACACTTTGACCAAACTTTTGTGGAAGAAATTGAAATAGGGGCTTATGATAGTTTGGAAGGAGATTTGAACTTGCTCAAAGGGGTGGAATACATAGACCAAAACCCCATAGGCAAATCTTCTCGTTCTAATCCTGCTACATACAGCAAAGCGTATGACCTCATACGCGAACTTTTTGCCGTTCAACCGCTTGCCAAGCAAAGGGGTTACAAGGGTGGTACTTTTTCGTTCAACGTAGAGGGAGGACGTTGCGAAGTATGCAAAGGAGAAGGGGTTATCAAGATAGAAATGCAATTTATGGCAGATATTTTTGTGCCTTGCGAGGCTTGCAGAGGCAAGCGTTTTTTGGAAAGTGTGTTAGAGATTACCTATCAAGGCAAAAATATTACCGAAGTATTAGATTTGACCGTTGATGAAGCAATAGAATTTTTCAAAAACGAGAAAAAAATAGTAGAACGCTTATTACCTTTGCAGAAAGTGGGTTTAGGATATGTGAAGCTGGGGCAATCTTCTGACACACTTTCAGGAGGGGAGGCTCAACGGATAAAACTAGCCTCTTTCTTGGACAACAATACCGCCAAACAAGGCAAAAAACTCTTCATTTTTGATGAACCTACTACGGGTTTGCATTTTCACGATATACAAAAATTGCTGATGGCTTTGCAGCTGCTTGTAGAAAATGGCAATACGGTGCTGGTGATTGAACATAATGTTGAGGTTATCAAGACGGCTGATTGGATTATAGATTTAGGCCCTGAAGGGGGCAAGCGAGGTGGAAGAATATGTTTTACAGGTACTCCCGAGGAAATGATAAAACTTGCTCCATACAATCATACAGCGAGGTTTTTGGCAAGAAAATTAAAAAAATAGCAAAAAAGTTTGCATAAAAGATTTTTCTTTGTAAATTTGCGATGCTAATTAGAATCAGAAAGGGGGCGGTTGTCCCCTTTTGTTTTTGACTTTTTCAATGTATAGCCATGAACCTTGATGAATTGAAAACAAAAATTTGGCAAGCAACTGAAAATATTTTAGAAAAAGAATTTTTCATCATTGATGTAATTATCAAAGAGTTGAGAGAAAAATACAAAGTTTCAGTAGTTTTAGATGGTGATGAGGGTATCAATATTGATACTTGTGCCAAGATTAGCAGAGAGTTAGGAAATATTATAGACGAAAACAATTGGATTGAAAGCAGGTATGTTTTAGAAGTTTCTTCGCCGGGTGCTGAAAATCCTTTGAAATTACTTCGCCAAGTACCTAAACATATCGGTAGAACCTTACAGATTGCTACCAAAGACAATAAAACTTATGAAGGAGTCTTAAAAAGTGTTAAAAATGAAACTATTACCATAGAGCAAACATCAGGTAAAGGCAAGAAAGCACAAACACAGCTTCATCAAATAGAATGGGCAAATATAAATTCTATCAAGGTGCTAATTTCATTCAAATAGTTTTGGGTATAGGTTTTTGTGTAAAAAATAAATTTTAATCCTTATGGTGAATAACAAGGAACTTACTGAGTCTTTTATGGAGTTTGCCAAAACCAAAGGCATAGACCGCCCTACCATGATTAGTGTTTTGGAAGATGTATTCAAGTCTATGATACGTAAGCAATATGGCACCGACCAAAATTTTGATGTAATCATCAACCCGAATGGAGATTTAGAGATTTTTCATTACCGACAAATTGTAGCCGATGATCACCCTGGACTGGCAAACAATCCTAATCTGATTAGTCTTTCAGAGGCTCGCAAAGTGCAAAGTGATTTTGAAATAGGTGAAGAATATGCCGAACCTATTGACATTGCCAAATTCGGTAGGAGAGTTGTGCAAATGGGCAGACAAACCCTCATTCAGAAAATCAAAGATCTAGAAAAAACCAATTTGTACGAAAAATACAAGGATAGCGTAGGAGAAATTCTGGTAGGAGAGGTTTATCAGATTGTAGGTAAAGATATTATTGTTATTGATAATGAAGGCAATGAACTTTTGCTTCCTAAAAATCATCAAATTCCCAAAGACCGTTATCGTAAAGGAGATACCGTAAAGGCAGTTATTGAAAAAGTTGAACTAATCAATGGGACACCTCGTATTACACTTTCACGTACTTCTCCTAAATTTTTAGAACGTTTATTTGAGCAAGAAGTGCCTGAAATTTACGAAGGACAAATTATGATTCGCAAAGTAGTGCGAGAACCCGGCGAAAGAGCCAAAGTTGCCGTAGAAACCTATGACGATAGAATTGACCCTGTGGGAGCTTGTGTAGGTATGAAAGGTTCGCGTATTCATTCTATTGTGCGAGAGTTACACAATGAAAACATTGATGTTATTAACTATACCGATAATTTGGAATTATTCATTCAACGGGCTTTAAGTCCTGCGAAAATTAGTTCTATCAAAATTGAGGAAAATGGCAGAGTTTCTGTGTATCTCAAGCCCGACCAAGTGTCTATGGCAATTGGCAAAAATGGTTTGAATATCAAACTTGCTAGCAAACTTGTAGGTAGGGAAATTGATATTTGGCGTGATATTGATGAGTCAGAAATAGATGAAGAAGATATTGATTTGAGAGAGTTTGAAGACGAAATTGAGACTTGGAAAATTGATGAACTTCGTAAGATTGGCTTAGATACTGCCAAAAGTGTATTAGCAGTGGGAAGAGAAGACCTTATCAGGCGTACAGATTTGGAAGAAGAACAAGTAGATGAAATTTTGGAAATTATCAGGCGAGAATTTGAAGAAGACGAAGAAGAAAGCGAATAACTCGTAGTGGCGGTCTTATGGAGTCATGGTTCTTGAACTTCATAGGACTGAAAAACATAAAAACTAAACTAAAAATTTGTAATTTGATATATTTTGCGTACTTTTGGGCTTTGAAAATCAATTAAATTCCTTTTTTTTCTTTTCCAGCCTTTAAGAAGCAGTATTAAGCGATATTTATCACCGAATTTGTTATGTCTGAAGAAAAAACCATGAGATTAAACCAAGCAGCAAAACATCTTAATGTAGGTACCGAAAAAATTATTGAAGCCCTCAAAAACAAGGGCTTTGGTAGTGATTACAATGCAAATACTAAGTTAGGTAACAGAGAAATAGAATTCTTAGAAAAAGAATTTCGTAGTTCTTTTTTAGAAAAAAAAGAAGCCGAACATATTGCTTCTATAAACAAAACTTTGGAAAGTAGGATTAAAAAGCAAGCTGAAAAAGAGAAAGCTAAGGAAAAGGAGAAAGAAGTTGTTACAGTTACTAATCTTGAAGTTACTAATAAAAAAGAGTTTGAGAGCAAAGTTACTGAAATAGTTCAAAAAGAAACTACTTCTACACCCATACAGGACAATTCCATTAAGCAATCTGGATCCGAAACCAAAGAATTGACTAAAAATGAGCCTAAAATTGGTTTAACGGTAGTGGGTAAAATTGATTTGGACGCCTACAACAAGAGTAAATCTGATAAAAGCAAGGAACAAAAGAAAGAAAGTAAAGAGCAAAAGAAAACGAATGAAAAAGTTGCTAAAAAACAGGACACCAAAGATGATAAAAAAACTAAAAATGAAAAAGACAAAAAGTCTGTAAAAGTAAATCAAGAAAAGCAAGAAAAGCAAGAAAAGAAGGAAAATCAACAAGAGATAAAACCTGTACAAGAGCAAGTAATTCAAGAAGTCAAGGAAATTCCTCAAAACAAACCTCAAAAAGAGCCTGAAAAACCCTTGAAAGAACCTGAACCTGAAATTGAAGTTATCAAAGCAAAAGCAGATACGCTTAAAGGGCTAACAATCATTGATAAAATAGAGTTACCCGTAGAAAAACCTAAGAAAAACAAGCCTTTGGCTTTTACTGATGATGACGATGAAATCAAAGAGGAAAAGAAAAAGAAAAAGAAACGTAAGCGTATCAAAAAGGAAAAGTTAGAGGCAAAAATAGCCCTGCAAGAAGCTAAAAGGGAGTTCAGGGAAAAAGATAAAGATGTTAAGGAAAAACACTTCAAAGATAAAGACCGCAAAAAACAACGATTTGAAAAAGAAGAGGTTAGTGAAAAAGAAATTCAAGAGCAAATCAAGGCTACATTGGCTCGTATAGGTGGTGGAGGGCAGAAGAAAAAGTCAATTAAAAAAGTTCTCAAAAAAGAGCGTGAAAATCAAACTGAACTCCAAGAGCAAACCAATCACCTACGTGTAACCGAATTTATTTCGGCAATGGATTTAGCCAATTTGATGAATGTTTCTATCAATGAGCTAATTTCCAAGTGTATGGCTTTGGGGATGTTTGTTTCTATTAACCAACGCCTTGATGCCGAAGCTATTACCATTATTGCAGATGAATTTGGTTATACCGTAGAATTTATTTCTGCCGAAGAAGAAATTAAAGCGGCTCTGGAAGAAGAACCCGATGACCCTGCAGACTTACAGCCTCGTCCTCCGATTGTTACCGTAATGGGACACGTAGATCACGGAAAAACCTCATTATTGGACTATATTCGTAAAACAAACATTGCGGCAAAGGAGTCGGGAGGTATTACGCAACACATAGGAGCGTACAGTGTAACTACCAAAGATAATCGCAAAATCACTTTCCTTGATACGCCTGGACACGAAGCCTTTACGGCTATGCGGGCAAGAGGTGCTAAACTTACAGATGTAGCTATTATTGTTGTCGCCGCAGATGATAACGTTATGCCTCAAACCAAAGAGGCTATTAATCATGCTCAATTGGCAGGTGTACCGATTGTGTTTGCTATTTCTAAAATTGATAAGCCTACGGCTAATCCTGATAAAATTCGTGAGCAACTTGCTGCTGAAAATATTTTGGTAGAAGAGTGGGGAGGAAAGTATCAATGTCAGGAAATTTCCTCAAAAACTGGTCAGGGTATTGATGAACTTTTGGAAAAGGTACTTTTAGAGGCTGAACTTTTGGAATTGAAGGCAAATCCGAATAAAAAAGCCTCAGGAACGGTGATTGAAGCTACTTTGGACAAAGGTAGAGGATATGTAGCTAATTTGCTTGTGCAGTCGGGAACGCTCAGAGTAGGAGATATTATCTTGGTAGGGGCTTTGTATGGACGTGTAAAAGCCATGACCGACCACATGGGTAAGTCCATAAAAGAAGCAGGTCCCTCAACGCCTGTGCAGATTTTAGGTTTAAGTGGGGCTCCTCAGGCAGGAGATAAGTTCCAAGTTATGGATAATGAGCGTGATGCCAAAGAAATTGCCAACAAACGTGAGCAAATCTTGCGTGAGCAAAGCATTAGAGCTACCAAACGTCTGACACTCAGCGATATTGGTCGTCGTATTGCTTTGGGTAATTTCCAACAGCTCAATATCATTATCAAAGGGGATGTAGATGGCTCTGTGGAGGCTCTTTCAGATGCCTTGCTTAAACTTTCTACCGAAGAAATTCAAGTGAATGTAATTCATAAAGCCGTAGGACAAATCACTGAAACAGATGTGAATTTAGCGGCGGTTTCTGATGCGGTAATTATTGGCTTTCAGGTACGTCCTTCGGCGGGTGCTAAAAAACTTGCTGAACAAGAACAAGTAGAAATTCGCTTGTATTCTATCATCTACGATGCTATCAACGATGTAAAAGACGCTATGGAAGGTATGCTGGCTCCTACCATTGAGGAAGTAACAGTGGGTAATGCAGAAGTCCGTGAGATTTTCCACATCAAGAAGGTAGGAACAGTGGCGGGTTGTATGGTTACGGAGGGTATGATTAAGCGTCAGTGCAAGATAAGGGTGATTCGGGATGGTATTGTTGTACATACAGGCGAATTGGAAAGTCTCAAACGTTTCAAAGATGATGTCTCCGAAGTGAAAGCAGGGTTTGATTGTGGTTTGAGTATCAAAGGATTTAACGATATTCAAAAGGGGGATGTTATTGAAGTTTTTGAGCAAAGAGAAGTAAAAAGAAAATTGTAAAAGAAGAGAATTAAAGACAAGAGCAAAGTTAAATCTGCTCTATTTGAATTATGATTGATATTTCCGTAGTTATTCCTGCATACAACGAAGCTGAATCTTTGCCTGAACTTTGTGCTTGGATTCAGCGAGTTATGCAGGAAAATCATTTTTCTTATGAAATTATCATCATTGATGACGGCAGTACTGATAATACATGGCAAGTAATTCAGCAAATTGCTTTGCAAGAGCCATTTTTGCAGGCAATTTCATTTAATCGGAATTATGGTAAATCAGCGGCTTTGCATACAGGTTTTCAGCAGGCACAAGGCAAGGTAGTGATTACTATGGATGCCGACCTGCAAGATGACCCCGAAGAAATACCTGAACTTTATCGCCTCATTACCCAAGAAGGTTATGATTTGGTTTCAGGTTGGAAACAAAAACGACAAGACCCCCTTTCCAAAACTATTCCTACCAAGCTCTATAATGCCGTAACACGTTGGTTTTCAGGAATTCCCCTGCACGATTTCAACTGCGGACTTAAAGCCTATAAGTTGCAAGTAGTCAAAAGTATTGAGGTGTATGGTGAGATGCATCGTTACATTCCTGTGATTGCTAAAGCCGCAGGTTTTAAGAAAATCGGAGAGAAAAAAGTTAAACACCACCCCCGTAAATATGGACATACCAAATTTGGCATAGAGCGTTTTTTGCATGGCTTTTTGGATTTGCTTTCCATTACTTTTGTAACCAAGTTTCGCAAGCGTCCTATGCACTTTTTTGGAGGTTGGGGCGTGCTTTTTTTCTCAATAGGTTTTGTAATTGCCTGCTATCTGATTGCTGATAAAATCATTAGTATTTATCAAAGAGTGCCTTATCGCAATGTTACAGAACAGCCTTTATTTTATTTGGCTTTGGTGGCTATGATTGTAGGCGTACAGCTTTTTACAGCAGGTTTTATCGGTGAAATGATAATTACCAACTCCTCTAAAACGCAAGAATATGTAATTCGGGAGAGAATTACATATTCTGCAAAGAAATAACTTTTTACTTGATAGTGCTAATTCATTTGTAAATGTAGAAACGTTTTTTCTTTTCACTTTTTCAAGACTTATGCCATAAGTTTCTAGGTCGGCTTGTAAATCTTCTATTGAGCCTTTTCGCAGTAGAAAATCATATTTTTGATTAAAATTTTGTCAAAACATAGGACTTACGCACTCTAAAATTACGTAAGATTTTGCTTGAGAAAACAAGTTGGTAGATTTTCTCTAAATTGATA
>JANWZC010000100.1 GCA_025054975.1 Raineya sp. | reverse complement strand
TGAGTGGAGATTTAGAAAATAGTCTTTATACGGTACTGAATGTTAGCTTTCCACCCTCCGAAACTGCAAGTATGATACTTTTCAATTTAGATATTGCAGGAGTTTCTGCTTCGGGAGGGAGTGCTTGCTCTTCGGGTTCAGAAAGTCGTTCGCATGTTTTAGAGGCTTTGAAAGTTCCCGCAGAGCGTCCTGCGGTGCGTTTTTCTTTCAGTCGTATGAATACTCCGCAAGAAATAGATTTTGCGATTGAAAAAGTGGCAGAATTGTATCCAGTAAAAACGGCATAAATGTTCCACGTGAAACATTCAAAAATTTGGTAGTAAAAAAGCCACTCTTTTGGTCATTGAGCGTAGCCGAAATGCCAAAAGAGTGGCTTTATTTTTTTCTTTACAAAATGTTTCACGTGGAACATGAAAAAAACAACCTTGTAAGGTTGCTTTTTTGAGACTATACTTTGACTTTTTCAGGCTTTTGATTCATTACCTCAGTTTGCTTGCGAATAGACTCAACGTGAATGAGCTTGTAAATTTCCTGTACGAGTTCTTTGTTAAGTTTCATTTTTTCAGCCCATTGAGGACGAGTACGGAAAATCTCATCCCAACGCTCTATTTGGAAAATACTGATATTGTTTTCGCGTTTATACTCTCCAATTTGCTCTACCAAATACATTCGGGTTGCCAAAACTTCTATCAACTCTCGGTCTAATTCATCAATTTGCTTTCGTAACTCCTCCAAACGATTATTGAACTCAACATCGTCAGTTTTTTGCCTACGAAAATTGAAGTTGGCAATCATGGTAGCCAAGTCAGCGGGAGTAACTTGTTGTTTGGCATCGCTCCAAGCCTTATCAGGTGTAATGTGTGTTTCAATCATCAAGCCATCATAGTTCAAATCTAGAGCTTTTTGAGCTACTTTGGCAACCATTTTTCTATCCCCTGTGATATGACTGGGGTCGCAAATTAAAGGCAAATGAGGGAAAATACGCTTCAATTCCAAAGGTATCTGCCAATTTGGAGGATTGCGATATTTGCTTTCTTGCAAAGAAGAAAAACCTCTATGTATAGCCGCAATTTTACGAATACCTGCCTTGTGAATACGCTCAATCGCCCCAATCCAAAGAGCTAAGTCAGGATTGACAGGGTTTTTTATCATTACAGGTACATCAATGCCTTGTAGAGCATCAGCTAAATCTTGCACATTAAACGGATTGACAGTGGTTCTTGCCCCTATCCAAAGAATATCCACACCATATTTGAGAGCAAGTTCTATATGTTGTGGAGTAGCAACCTCAATAGCAAAAGGTAAATCAACTAATTTTTTTACCGTTTGCACCCAAGGTAATGCTATTTCTCCGTGTCCTTCAAAGTTACCTGGACGTGTGCGAGGTTTCCAGATACCTGCTCGCAAAGCATTCACACCAATATCTTTGAGTTGTAGGCATGTTGCTACTAATTGCTCTTCGGTTTCAGCACTACAAGGTCCCGCAATAATCGCAGCTTCCTGATGTGGTAACCACACCGAAAGCGGTAAAATATCTAACTCAAACTCCATACGAAAGCATTAAAATTTTTCACTAAAAAATGAACTTTCCTACTCTATAACTTTTGGTACACGGAAATAGTTTGCATCACGCTTCGGTGCATTGAGTAAGGCTTTTTCGTGGTCAAGTGAAGGTGTTGGCTCATCTTCCCTAAAAACATTGATTTCTGTAGAAATGTGTGTAAGAGGTTCAACTTGGGTGGTATCAATTTCATTCAATTTTTCCATCCAAGTAAGTATTTTACTCAGTTCATTCATCATAGCTTCCTCATTTGTAGGCTCAATTTCTAAACGAGCCAAATGGGCAATGTTGTACAAGGTTTGTCTATCTACTTTCATAACGTTTTTTTTGAAGAACGTAAAAGTAGTATTTTTTCATAAATAATGCAAAAGAAGCATTTTTTTCATAACTTTACAAACAAAAATGTTCCACGTGAAACATCTTAAAGTTGGATAAAAGGCTGTTTCTTGGAAAATATTTTATACCCCTTTTTTTTTGGGTCATTAAGTTTGACCATGTCCAAACATTAAAAGCTAAATGCTGAAAGAGAAGTTATGCAACAGATGAAGCAATACAAAATATGTACGAAAAAGTAATAGCACTTTAATGCAAATTTGTTTTGCAAATAGTTGAGAAAAAATTTGGTTTTTAGTTGAAAATGTTCTACATTTGCACCTCGTTTTAGAATTAACGGAAAAATTGTAATATTTATGAAAAATGCATTGATACAAGCAGTAGAAGCTGAAGTGCTTGCTAAGCGTGCCAATATACCAGAATTCAAAGCAGGTGATACTGTAAATGTTCACGTAAAAATTAAAGAAGGTAACAAAGAACGTATTCAGCAATATCAAGGGGTTGTGATTCAACGGAGACATCCCAATACCGCTAATGAAACTTTTACGGTGCGTAAAATCTCTAATGGCATAGGAGTAGAGCGTATTTTCCCATTGTTTTCACCAAGTATTGATAAGATTGAAGTAATTCGTAAAGGTAAAGTTCGTAGAGCAAGATTATACTATTTACGTGGCAAATCTGGAAAAGCCGCCCGCATCAAAGAATTGCAAGATTAGATTTTCTTGTAACATCATAAAATTTACTTTGCCCTTCTTTTTGGTCATTGAGCGTACTTTATAGCTTGTTGCAGGGTTGTAGAATTGTGTTACTCAACGAGCCAAAATGCCAAAAGAAGGGCTTACTAATTTCCAGCCCTTAAAAATATCCCGAATATTTGCTAATCTAAATGCTTAACTTGCCTAAGCTAATAGATAGTTCAATGACACCTTTCAACTCGCTTATTTGATGATAACGTTATTCTTGCAAGAATGCCATCGTGAGAAATAACCTTTCCTATGGTATTTTGGGTAGTTTTTTTGGAAATTACTTGGGCTGAACCTGTACCTACTCAGTCGGTATCTTATCGTAAATAAAAAGTAATTTTCAAAGAGTTAGACCAGGTAGTTTGTGAGTCAAAAATCTAAAAAGAGGTTGCCTACTCAAAAAGTCTTTCTTATCACCATAGCGACTCTTAAATAAAGTTTGTCGTATCAAATACTTTGTAAGAGAAAATCAAAAAACTATATTTGCGAAACTTTATTCAGCTTATGTCCAATCAGCAAGGCAAACTTATTATTTTTTCTGCACCTTCGGGTTCGGGAAAAACTACTATTGTAAAACATTTGGTACAAGAAATTCCGAATTTAGGCTATTCTATTTCTGCTTGCACGCGTCCGCGTAGAGGTAGAACCGAAGAACACGGCAAAGATTACTACTTCATGAGTAAAGAAGAATTTGAACAAAAAATTCGTAATGAAGAGTTTGTAGAATGGGAACAGGTCTATCCAGGGGCTTATTATGGCACACTCAAATCCGAAATTCAACGAATCTGGAACGAAGGCAAGCACGTTGTTTTTGATGTAGATGTAGTAGGAGGTTTGCGTATTAAAGAATATTATGGTGATAGAGCCTTAGCAGTTTTTGTAAAAGTAAAATCTATTGATGAACTTCGCAAAAGGCTTCTGCAACGCCAAACTGAAACCGATGCATCTTTGGAGACGCGTCTTGCCAAAGCTGAATATGAAATGTCCTTTGAAGGTCGTTTTGATGTAGTGCTTCTGAACGAAGATTTAGAAGAAACTCTACAAAAAGCCAAAGAGATGGTTAAAAAATTTATTGAGCAACCATAATAATCTCTTTTAAGTTGCGTTTTCTTAAAAAATTCTTTCGAAAACAATGAAAACGGCTTGGTTAATTGTATGCTTTTGGGGGATGATGCTGGGAGAAAATGCTTTTACGCAAAAACTCAACCGAAGGGCTTTCTTGGGCATTGAAACAGAAAATAAAGATAACAAACTATTCATAAGCCGAGTCTTTCCGCAAACTGCTGCCGAAAAAGCAGGCTTACAAGTAGGTGATGAAGTGCTAACTATTGATGGCATAAAGCCTGCTAATCAAATAGATTTAGCAAAAATTATCCGAAGCAAAAATCCTCGTGAGGAAATTAGTTTAGTGGTACGCCGCAAACAACAGATTCTTACTTTCAAACCCGTTTTAGAAGAAACTCCCCAAGAAAATTCTACATCTTATTTCAGGGTGTTGTATGATGAATTTCCTACGCAAGATGCTGTGTTGCGTACCATTATTACTTCGCCTACCAAAGTAGGTAGGCATCCTGCGGTACTTTTTGTGCAAGGAGTAGCTTGCTTTCCAATTGATACTCCCTTTGATACTACTTACGGACATGTACAAATTGCTCGACAACTCAGCCGACAAAATATTGTAACCATGCGTGTAGAAAAATCAGGTGTGGGGGATAGCCAGGGCATTGATTGCGAAAAAATGGATTTACATACAGAAATCAAGCACTTTTCTGATGCTGTTCGGGTTTTGCAAAGTTATCCCTTCGTGGATAAAGACAATATTTTCATAATCGGGCATAGTTTAGGTGGAGTGATTGCTCCTATCATCGCTAAACGCGAAAAAGCCAAAGGGGTAATTGTTTTCGGAACAATTGGACAAAATTGGGTAAATTATTTAATTGACTCTCGCCGAAATATCGCCTTGCAGAAAGGTGAGGACTGGGAAGATGTAGAAGATTGGACAAAAACCGTTACTGATTGCAGTGTGAGATTTTTCATTCAAAAGCAGTCTGCCGATAGTATTTTCAAGCAAAATCCCGACTGCAAAGACTTTTTACATAAATTTGCTATTCGCAATCCTGCTTATTGGCATCAACTCGCCGAGTTGAATATTGCTCAAATTTGGAAAGATTATGACGGCTTTGTACTTTCCATGTGGGGCGAACATGATAGAGCCTCTTTGGAAAAAGAACATCAACTAATCACCGATATTGTCAATAAACATCATCCTCGTAAGGCTACTTTTCTCAAAATCAGCCGTACCGACCACCGCATGGCTTTGCACAACGGCAACTGCAAAGAAAAAGATTTTAATCCACAAATTGCCGAAAATATCTATGAATGGATACAAAAAGTAAAAGCAGGAGTGGAATAAATATCAAATTCATACCCAAAAAATTTGATTTTGTAACTTTTTGAGATATCGGTTTTGTTATTGAGCATACTTTGGACTTGTAAGATAGCAAAAAAATACACTCAATAATAAACGAAGTCTGCTCAATGAGCAAAAACAGAAAAATAAGGTCTTATTTCATTTGTCTAAAATTACAATTCCAATTCTTTACTCGGATTCCAAAACACTTGCTCAAAATTTTGTACTTGGTCATTGATTATTTTAATGCCTTCGGCTTCTAAAAGTTCTTGCATTTGGGTGGGAGTAGCGAAAAAATGTTTGCCTGTAAGCATACCTTTTCTATTCACAACTCTATGGGCAGGGATATTGGGTTGTGTATGAGAGCAATTCAAAGCCCAACCTACCATACGAGCTGAGAGTCTTGTACCAAGATATTCAGCTATTGCCCCGTAAGTAGTTACTCTTCCGAAAGGAATCAGACGAACTACTGCATATACGTCTTGAAAGAAACTGCTGTCAGTTTTTTTGGCTCGTATTTTGGACATAACGATTTTGCAAAATATCTTACGCTAATAAAAAAATTGTAGAGATGCAATCTTACTGCATCTCTACAAAAATTTCAAATCTGTTTTGCGAATTATTTTACCTCTTCGTATTCGGCATCGGTTACATCGGTGTCTTTATTTGCTCCTGCTCCGTTGTTTGTGCTGCTGTTGGTGGCGTTATTTACGTTCTGATACATTTCAGTGGAGGCTTGCTGCCAAGCGGCATTAAGCTGAGCAAGAGCCGCATCAATAGCATTGACATCTTTATTTGCATGAGCTTGACGTAGAGCAGAAAGAGCATTTTCAATAGCTGATTTGCTGCTGGGTGAGATTTTATCACCGTACTCTTTGAGTTGCTTTTCGGTTTGGAAAATCATAGAGTCGGCAGCATTGATTTTTTCAATGCGTTCTTTTGCAGCTTTATCAGCGGCTTCATTAGCTTTGGCTTCGGCTTTCATTCTTTCAATTTCTTCTTTGGAAAGCCCCGAAGAAGCCTCTATACGAATTTTTTGCTCTTTGCCCGTAGCTTGGTCTTTGGCGGTTACATTCAAGATGCCGTTGGCGTCAATATCAAAAGTAACCTCAATTTTAGGTACTCCACGCGGAGCAGGCATGATACCATCTAAGTGGAAACGTCCAATAGTTCGGTTGTCTTTGGCAAGAGGTCTCTCACCTTGCAAAACGTGTATCATTACAGAAGATTGATTGTCTTCGGCAGTAGAGAACACCTCTGATTTTCTTACAGGAATAGTGGTATTGGCTTCAATGAGTTTGGTGAATACTCCTCCCAAAGTTTCAATACCCAAAGAAAGAGGTGTTACGTCTAGGAGCAATACATCTGTAATTTCTTTATTGAGAACTGCTCCTTGAATAGCCGCACCAATAGCTACAGCCTCATCAGGATTTACGTTTTTGGAAGGTTTTTTGCCAAAAAATTTCTCAACTTCTTCTTGGATTTTAGGGATACGTGTAGAACCTCCTACCAAAATTACTTCATCAATATCATTCACGGTTATACCTGCATCTTGAATAGCTTTGCGGCAAGGTTCAAGCGTACGACGAATGAGGTCATCTACAAGTTGTTCAAATTTGGCTCTTGTAAGCGTACGAACCAAATGTTGAGGAATGCCATCTATAGGCATAATGTAAGGCAAGTTGATGTCAGTAGTTTGTGAAGAAGAAAGCTCTATCTTAGCTTTTTCGGCGGCTTCTTTGAGACGTTGCAAAGCCATAGGGTCTTTGCGTAAATCTACGCCTGGATGTTCTTTCATAAATTCTTCGGCAAGCCAATCAATGATTTTTTGGTCAAAATCATCACCCCCTAAATGCACGTCTCCATTTGTAGATTTTACCTCAAAAACTCCATCGCCGAGTTCCAAAATAGAAATATCAAAAGTACCTCCACCTAAGTCAAATACGGCAATTGTAGCTTCTTTGTTTTTCTTATCTAAGCCATACGCCAAAGCAGCAGCAGTAGGCTCGTTGATGATACGCTTTACATCAAGCCCTGCAATGATACCTGCTTCTTTGGTAGCCTGGCGTTCAGCATCATTGAAATAAGCAGGTACAGTGATAACTGCTTCCGTAACGGTCGTTCCTAAATAATCTTCGGCAGTAGCTTTCATTTTTTGCAGAATCATTGCCGAAATTTCTTGAGGCGTATAAAGACGGTCTCCGATACGCACGCGAGGCGTGTCATTGGGTCCTTGCTCTACGGTGTAAGAAACATGTTTAAGTTCGTTACCCACTTCGGAAAATTTTTTTCCCATGAAGCGTTTGATAGACATTACCGTTCTTTTGGGATTAGTTACGGCTTGTCTTTTGGCAGAGTCTCCAACTTTTCTCTCGCCATTTTCCATGAACGCTACAATAGAAGGGGTAGTTCTACGTCCTTCGCTATTAGGGATAACCACTACCTCGTTACCCTCCATTACGGCTACACAAGAGTTGGTAGTTCCTAAGTCTATGCCAATAATTTTTCCCATTGCTGAAAAGTTTTTAGGTGAATAAACATAACTTGCTTTAATTGTATCAATGAATATGCCAAGACAAAAATGCTGACAAATTGACATAATGCTGATGTAGCAAAATTTTATTTTATTTTTTGCACTAAAAATTTCTACTTCAAGTGAAAAAAAGTTTTATTTGCGGTAAATTTTAGTATAAACTTTCAAAATTCGTTTTGTATGCAAGAAAAGAAAAGCTTAAAACTTGATGAACTTGACCGAATGATTTTGGAAAAGCTGCAAGCTGATGCTAAAATCACGAATGCTCAACTTGCCAAAGAAATTGGTCTTTCACCAGCCCCAACGCTAGAAAGGGTAAAAAAATTAGAAAAATTAGGTGTAATTAAAAGTTATCATGCTATTGTAGATTCTGCTCAAATTGGGCTGGGAGTAACTACTTTTGTGCAAGTTTCTTTGACAAGCCACAAAAAATCTGTTATTCAATCTTTTGTGAAAAAGATTGAAAAAATTCCGAATGTGATAGAATGTCATCACATGACAGGTGCCTCTGACTTTTTGCTCAAAATTACTGCCAAAGATATCCCTGCATATCAGAAATTGATGTTAGAGGTAGTAAGTGAAATAGAGGAAATTAAGCATATGCAATCCATGATTATACTTTCTACCTTCAAGCATAGCCATGTTTTGCCTTTGGAACAGGCACTAGAATGAGAAAATATATGATTTTGATATTCATTTTTTAATTTTTCAATGTTGAGTTCTTAAAACAGGCAATTCAAACAAAAAACTTTTTCAGAATTTTTGAATTAAGATTGTTTTTTGTAACTTTGCAGTTCTAAAAAACCGAAAGACAGACGGGTTCTGTCATTCTCACTTAAAACTCTAAGAAAATGGCTGTAAAAATTCGTTTAGCTCGCAGAGGTAAGAAAAAGTACGCAATGTACGATGTAGTAGTTGCCGATTCTCGTGCTCCACGTGATGGAAAATTTATTGAGAAAATCGGAACTTACAACCCCAACACCAATCCTGCAACTATCAAATTAGATGAAGAGAAAGCTCTTAAATGGGTTATGAGAGGGGCTATTCCCACAGATACCGTGAGAGCAATGCTTTCGTACAGAGGCATTCTGCTGAAAAAACATTTGCAAGTCGGCGTTTTGAAAGGGGCAATCACCCAAGAACAAGCAGATGCTAAATTTGCGGCTTGGTTAGAAGCGAAAAATGCCAAAATTCAGAGTAAAATTGATAGACTTGCCCGAGAAAAAGCCGAAGCTCAAAAAGCTCGCCTGGAAGCAGAAGCCAAAGTTAAAGAGGAAAGAGCCAAAGCTCTCGCAGAAAAACAAAAAGCACAAGAAGAAGCTAATTCAGAAAATTCTGCCTCCGAACCTACAAATGCTTCCGAATAAGTTCTCTCACCTCGCTATTAGCGAGGTTTTTTTATGCTATAGATAGCTCGTAAAGGGAAATGGTCAGAATAATTGAAAGAGCGGTCAGTTTCAAAGTAATGAATTTTTATTTTTTCGCTAAAAAATTGATTATCAATTCGTAAGAAGAAAAGTTTGCCATTATACGAAAAATCCAAACCGCTTCCTTTTGCTTCAAAAGCATTGAACAACTTCTCCCGAAAACGCTTGTAAGTGTAGCTATAAGGTGTGTCATTGAAATCGCCGCAAACAATCACAGGATACGGCGAGTGTGCCAAATGTGAAAGTACTAAATCAGTTTGTTTGGCTCGCATACGAAACCCCCGTAAAAGTCTTGAAAAAACATTGTTGTAAGAAACTTTTAGCTCCTCATAACTTGCTACATCAAACATTTTCTCTTCGTCCAAGCTAATAGACTGCAAATGAATGTTATACACACGAATAGTATCTTTATGAATGACGATATCAGCAAATTGCCCTCGATTGAGGCTTTTAGGAAATTTGATTTCCCCTGAACGCACAATGGGATATTTAGAAAAGATAGCTATACCAAAGTAATTATGCCTTTCTTTTTTATTAGGACTTATTGCATAAAAATACTTTCCTTTTTCTTTGATTTTGGCAATCGTATTGAAAACTTTGGAGCTATCTTCACAAAAAAATTCTTGCAAACATTTGATATCACTACTATCTTCTACGACTTGCTGAATTAGTTTTTTGGCATTGATACTA